>JAZNZM010000052.1:0-3409 GCA_045594965.1 Oscillospiraceae bacterium
GAATAGGGTATTGTATCGGGAAATATGCCCTCTGCGGAGCAGGGTGGAGGGATAAAGCCGAAAAAATGCTGCGGCGAGGGAGAATTTTCCCCCCGCGGCTTATTTTCCCTGTCCGGAATGATCTACATATCAAGATTTATAAGGAGAAAAACTTTTATATGGCACAAAAACTGAAAATAATACCCCTTGGCGGACTTGGCGAAATCGGCAAGAACCTTACGGTCTACGAGTATGGCAAGGACATAATAATCGTGGACTGCGGCATGGGCTTCCCCGATGAGGATATGTACGGTATAGATTCCGTTATCCCGGATATCACTTATCTGAAGGAAAACGAGAGCCGCATCCGCGGACTTTTCATAACCCACGGACATGAGGACCATATCGGAGCCATTCCCTATATCATGAGGGAAATAAAGACCACTATTTATGCCACCAAGCTGACTACTGCCCTTATCGGCATCAAGCTTGAGGAGCATAAGCTGGATAAAAAGGTGAAAATGGTTACTGTGCAGCAGGGCGAGACCATCAAGGCCGGCTGCTTCGGTGTGGAATTTGTACACATAAACCACTCCATAGCAGACGCGGTTTCCTTCGCTATCCACACCCCCATCGGTACAGTTGTCCACACCGGAGACTTCAAGATTGATGTTACCCCAATATCAGGCGGCATGGCTGACATTGCCCGTCTGGGACAGCTGGGCAATGAGGGCGTTCTGGCTCTGCTGGCTGACTCCACCAATGTGGAAAAGCCCGGTCACTCCGAGTCCGAGAGCAAGGTGGGCGCTCGTTTCGACGAGCTTTTCAAGGACTGCGACAAGAGAATCATTGTCACAACCTTTGCTTCCAATGTCCACCGCATCCAGCAGATAATCAATTCTGCCGCCAAATATAAGCGGAAGGTTGGCATCACGGGCCGCAGCATGGAAAACATCATGAAGGTGTCCATGGAGCTTGGCTATATGAAGGTGCCCGAAGGCGTTCTGGTGAGCATGGACAAGATAAAGTCCGTACCCAAGAACAAGACCGTTATAATCACCACCGGCAGCCAGGGCGAGGAAATGAGCGCCCTCTACCGCATGGCATTTTCCGGCCACAAGCAGGTGGAGATAGACGCGGGCGACAGAGTTATTATCTCTGCCTCCGCCATCCCCGGCAATGAGATAACCGTCAGCAAGGTCATCGACGAACTCTTCCGCAAGGGCGCCGAGGTAATTTATAACCGCAGCGATAATCTCCATGTCTCCGGCCATGCCTGCCAGGAGGAACTGAAGATGATGCTGGCCCTCACAAAGCCAAAATTTTTCATTCCCCTCCACGGCGAGACCAGAATGCTCTGCAAGCATGCTGAAATAGCAAAGACTATGGGTGTTGCTCCCAAAAATGTTCTTGTCAGCGGTATTGGTCACGTTATAGAACTGAGCCAGAAAACCGTCAAGGAAAACGGAAGCGTGCCCTCCGGCAAGGTTTTTGTGGACGGTACAGGCGTTGGCGATGTGGGCAGCGTGGTTCTCCGCGACCGCAAGCTGCTGGCCGATGAGGGCATGATAGTTGTAATCATGACCATGTCTGCTGAGGATGGCAGCATTATCTCCACTCCCGAGATCATCACCAGAGGCTTTGTGTATGTGAAGGAGTCCGAGCAGCTCATGGATGAGCTGAACCGGGTTGTTATGGAGAGCATTTATGCCTGCGAAAGCCAGCGCATAACAGATTGGGCAACAATTAAAGGAAAAGTTAAGGGCAACCTCAGCGGTTATCTCTATAAAACAACCCGCCGCAGCCCTATGATACTGCCCGTTATCATCGAAGTATAAGAAGTATAAAATATAAACAGAAAGAGAAAAAAACAAATATAATGAAAATACCCTATTTTGACGCCCACTGCGATACCGCACTGCCCGTCTATGAACTGGGCAAATCCATTTACAAAAATAAATTCCACATTGATATAGAGCGCCTCAGCGACTACGCTCCCTCTGCTCAGGTTTTCTCCATCTGCGCTCCTCACCGTGCAGGTATGGTGGAAAAGACCGGCTGGGTCATGGATGAGCTTCTGCGCCAGCTGCTTCTCCACAGCGACAAGGTCAGCCTTTGCCTCTCTGCCGCCGATATAGATAAGGCAGAAAAAGAGGGAAAGGTGGCGGCTCTCATCTCAGTTGAGGGCGCTGAGAAGCTGGATTGCAGCATAGAAAATCTGGAGAAGGCCTATAAAAAGGGTCTTCGCATAGTCCATCTTACATGGAACCACCCCAACTCCCTTTCCGGCACCTGCGTTGACGGCGGCGGTCTTACGGAAAAGGGAGCGCAGTTCGTGAAAGCCGCTCAGGATATGGGCGTGGCTCTGGATATGTCCCATATCTCCGAGAAGGCCTTCTGGGATATTCAGGCTATAGCCACAAAGCCTGTTCTGGCGGGCCACTCCAACTCCAAAACCGTCTGCAATCATATCCGTAATCTGACTGATGAGCAATTCCTTGCTCTTGTTAAAACCGGCGGTGTGGCAGGACTCAATATGTATCTGGACATTTTGGGTCATGGCAGGAACATAGAGGCCCTTATAAAGCACGCTGAGCACTTCCTCTCTCTTGGGGGCGAAAAGGCTCTGTGCCTTGGCGGCGATCTGGACGGCATTCCCGAGATGCCTCATGGCATGAAGGGCGTGCAGGACATGGCAAAGCTCTATGAGGCCATGCTCAGAGAAAACTGGAGCGAGGAGCTTGTTCGCGACATATTCTACCGCAATCTCAGAAACTTTATGGAGAGAGCAATATGAACATACAGATCTACGGAAAAAACAAGTGCTTTGATACCAAAAAGGCCGAGCGTTATTTCAAAGAGCGCCGCATCAAGTATCAGTTCGTGGATATAATCCGCTACGGCATGAGCCGCCGTGAGCTGGAAAGCGTTAAAAACGCCGTTGGTCTGGAGGAACTCATAGATAAAGAGGATCAGGATTATCCTCTCATCCAGTATCTTGCCTCAAATGAGGCAAAGCTTGAAAAGCTCTATGAAGAGCCCTTCCTCATCAAGACCCCCGTTGTCCGCAACGGCAAACAGGCCACTGTTGGCTATAAGCCCGAGGTCTGGAAGACCTGGGAATAATGGATAAACCCACAAGAAAACCAAATCGCCTCAGAGATTTTGACTATAGCAGTCCCGGGGTATATTTTGTAACAATTTGCACACGGGACAAAGAAAAGCTATTCTGGAGTGACAGCGTAGGGGCGAGCATTGCTCGTCCGATAAAACCTGCACTCTCGCCTTACGGTAAGCTGGTTGAAAAGGCAATCTGCGAAATACCCAAGCGTTATCCGATGATAAGTCTGGATAATTATGTGGTAATGCCTAATCATCTGCATCTGCTACTTAGAATAAATACTGACGATAGCGGACGAGCGATGCTCGC
>JAZNZM010000053.1:0-5069 GCA_045594965.1 Oscillospiraceae bacterium
CGGCGGAAGAAAACATCGAAATAGGTGATGCGGTCGCGCATACCGCAGTTGAAATAACCGTTGCCCATGGTAAGCTCATAGAAATCGCAGAGCATGGTGAGATTGAGTTTTTCGTTGTGCATGGCCTTTGCCTCCGTAAATAAGCTATCTGTCAAGACAGGTGACAAGTTTGTTCAAAAAGTCATTATAATACATTGTTCCGTTCAAAGCAAGGGGGATTACCCGAAAAAACGAAGCCCTGAATGTTTGAATTCAGGGCTTCGTCCTTTTCCTGTATTTACTTTATCCGCCGTAATACCATGCGGTGTAGTACCAGCTGCTGCCATCGGAGAAGGCGCACTTTTCCATGCGGAGATTCTTCAGGTCGCTGGTCTGGCTGTTGGAATAGAGATCCCAGTAGTAGGTCTCGCTCTCGCCGTGCTTAAGGCTGATGCCGTTCATCCAGCCGTTATAGTTGCCGTTGTACCAATAATAGTCGGCGGTGGCTCTGCCGTAGGCATCAACGCAGGTCCAGAAGGCCTCAAGGCTGTTGACGGTCTTTCCGGAGATGTTGCGGTAGGTGATATAAACTCTGGGGGTGCCGTTGCGCCATGTGACATTATAGCCGGTGATGGCAATGGGGTCACCGAGGCTTGCGCACCAGCTGCGGCACAGCTGATCCTTTTTGTCCACGAATTTCTGGTAGTTCGCATCTTCCTTGTCGGTATCGGAGATTATATCTTCGATATAGCTGACACCGGCCTCCCAGCCCTCGGTGTTAACCTTCTGGTCAGCAAGGGCACAGATATAGTCGGGATAGAGATACCAGCCCACAGCCTGCTCGGCTGCAACCTTGATCTTCAGAACTTCCTTGCTTCTGCCGTCAAGAGCGTACATGGTGGCGTAAACCTCGCTCCTGTCGCCGTGCCAGCCAAGGCTGATGTAGTATTCATACTCGCTGCCTTCAATAACCTTTTCGCTGCCGTCATCGCCGTAAACGGTGGTTACGGGAACGGAGTACCAGCCGTGATCCAGATAAACCTGTCTCTCGCTGTCGCTTACCATGTGGGTGCGTCCGTCGGGATAATACACTATGGTAGCATATTCATAGCCGAGACCGTACTTAACAGCATAGTTTTCAGCCGCAGAGCCGGGTTCGCAGTAGATTGTGACATTCTTGTTGCTGCTCTGGCTGGGTCTTTCGTAAGTATCCAGCATATAGCCGCTGATCTTGGTTACGGAGGAGGGTATGCCAAGGCGGACAAGAGCGCAGTCGCCGAAGGCATAGCTGTCTATGTAAGTTACAGTGTCAGGTACTTCCGCATAGTGAAGATTGTCCCACTCATCAAAAGCAAAGGTGCCGAGGGTGGATATGCCTCTCTTTACATAGACGGTGTGAACCTCGTCCTTAAGCTTATACCAGGGCGCATTCTTGACATAGGGAGTCTCACCATAGCCGCCCATGTAGAAATAACCCTCGCCGTAGGTCCAGGGATACTTGTTGTCATAGGTGCCGCCATCACTGGGAACAAAGCTGATGGGCTCAAAGGAGCTGTGCTGATCCATATACGACAGAACCTCATCGGCAGGTGCAGAGGCCACTGTGTTGTCCTTGTAATATATGGTGAAGTTGCCGTCGGCAGCTCTGACCTCGCAGGAGGCCTTCTTTCCGTTGACAGCAGTGGCAGTGATGTTGGCAAGACCCTCGCCCACAGCGGTGACATTGCCCTGCTGGTCAACCACGGCAACGCTCTCGTTGTCGCTGGTCCATGTGAGGCTGGTGTCATTGGCGTCCTCAGGAATAACTCCGCCGGGAATATTCTGGGTGTCGCCCACCTCCATAAATGTCATGTAGATGCCCAGAGCCACTTCCTTGACTCCGCTCTCATCGCCGCCTTCAAGGCTGACGGTGGAGGTAGCGCCGTCCCAGCCAACCTTGAGACCAAGGGCCTCGCCGATGATACGCAGGGGCAGATACACGCTGGAGTTGGAGTTGAGAATGAAGGGCTCAACTCTGTCGCCGTTGGCATTCACAAGACCCAGCTCCTCGCCGTCGAGGAATATCTTGATGTTGCGGTAGGTGATGCCCACATACTGCTGGCCGAAGGAGGTTCCCTCCGGGCCGCTGCCGGTCTTCACATTGCCGCCGGAAGTGAGGGTGACGGTGTTTGCGGCGCCGTCCCACTGAACATTCAGACCCAGAGCCTGAGCCACAGCACGCAGGGGCAGATAGGTGGTGCCGTTGGAGGCCATGATAAAGGGTTCAACAGTGTTGCCCGCGCCGTCGCAGGGAACTATTCTCTCGCCGTTGAGGACGAGCTTTATGCCGCGGTAGTTGATGGCCACATTCTGGGTATAGGCAGCCGCTGCGGGGATGCAGAGACCCATTGCCAGAACAAGAACCAGCACAAGGGCTATAACGCGTTTTTTCATAGTACTTCTCCTTTTGTTGATATTCAACTATTCACATACATTCATGTGCATATACACCGTATTATACAGTTCCCCTTCTGCTTTTTCAAGCTAAATTAAACAATTCTGCCATAATTATGACAGCAAATCATGAAGCATCAATATATCATCACCGGACAGCCTCTGCGGCTCAGGCTCCGCTGCCTCCCTACCCCTGCCCGGAGGCCGCTTTCGTCCTTATCCGGCTCTTCATCGGTCAATTCCCCCACAGAAGGCCCTCCCATGAGGCCAATTTGTTGCATGTTCAACAAGTTTTGTATATTTTCCTTTAAAATCAGAAATTCTGCTTGAGATTTGGGTACATTTATTATATAATACCACACTGGCTAACAATGAGCTTAAAGCAAACTTCAATCAACTTCAAATATAGTTTATCCGAAAGGAGCCACACCATGGTCAAAATCGAAACCGCCAAGGGCATCATAAGCATTTCCCCCGAAGTGTTTACCAATATAGCCGGCGACGCAGCCACCCGCTGCTTTGGCGTCAAGGGCATGGCCGGAAAGGCCAAAGAAAGCGGCATCTACCAGCTTCTCCGCAGAGAGAGCATGAGCAAGGGCGTGTTTGTCACCTTCAACGAGGACAACACCGCTTCCATCGAACTCCACATTATCGTGGAGCACGGCGTGAACCTTGCAACCATAGGCGAGAGCATTATCGGCGAAGTTACCTATAAGGTCAGCGAGGCCACCGGCGTCACCGTAAAAGAAGTGAACGTCTATATCGACAACATGATGATCGGCTGAGGCAGGCCGCAAGCAATCTAGAGAGAATATGCCGCCCCCGGAAAGCGACACCGGCAGGCGCGGTGAATCGGAGGTAAAACACTTTGAAAGAAATGATAAACGGCGCCCAGTTCGGCGAGATGATACTGTGCGCTTACGAGGCGCTTGAAGCCAATAAGCAGGCCATCAATGACCTGAACGTTTTCCCTGTTCCCGACGGCGACACCGGCACCAACATGAGCCTTACCATGTCCGCCGCTGCAAACGAATTCAAAAAGGCCAGCTATGAAAGCCTCTCCGAGGCCACCGGCAAGGCCGCATCCGCCCTCCTTCGCGGAGCACGCGGAAACTCCGGCGTTATCCTCTCCCTCCTCTTCCGCGGCATTGCCAAGGGTGTGAAGGGTATGGACGCTGCCGACGCAAAGGATTTCGCAAAGGCCATGAGAGCCGGTGTTGATGCCGCTTACAAGGCCGTTATGAAGCCCGCAGAGGGCACCATTCTCACCGTCTCCCGTGTGGGCACCACCGCAGCCGTGGAGCTTGCCAAGAACGAGAGCAGCATGGAGCTTGTTCTGGCCTGCGCTCTGGCCGCAGCCAAGGACGCTCTGGAAGAGACCACCGAGCAGAACCCCGTTCTCAAGCGCGCAGGTGTTGTTGACGCAGGCGGCATGGGCTATGTCACTATTCTGGACGCAATGCTGGCCTCCCTGCAGGGCCGTGTTGTCTCCGGCAGCCTTGAGATCGCATCCGCCCCCGACATCGATGACGATGAGGAGCATTCCTCCGCTCCCTTCGGCGAGTTCGACACCGCCGAGATAGAGTTTGCCTATGACACCGTCTATATCGTGAGAAAAGAGCAGGAGGAGATCGATCTGGATCCCTACCGTGCCTTCCTTGAGAGCATAGGCGACAGCCTTGTTATCTCCGAGGATGACGAGGTCTTCAAGGTTCATGTCCACACCAATGTTCCCGGCGATGCTCTCAACGAGGCCGCAAAATACGGCATTCTGGAGCTTGCCAAGATAGAGAACATGCGCACCCAGCACGATGAGCTTGTGGCCTCCAAGGAAAAGGCTGCAAAGGCCGAGGAGCCCATTGAGCCCGAGTATGCCCCTGCCGAGAAGGAGATAGGCTTTGTCTCCGTCTGCGCAGGCGAGGGTCTTGCACAGCTTTTCCGCGAGCTGGGCGTTGACCGCGTTGTCACCGGCGGCCAGACCATGAACCCCTCCACCGAGGACATCCTCCGTGAGGTCAACCGCACTCCTGCCGAAACCGTTTTCGTGCTCCCCAACAACAAGAACATCTGGATGGCCGCACAGCAGTGCGAACATCTCACCGATAAAAAGGTTGTGGTAATCCCCACCCGCACCGTGCCCCAGGGCATCACCGCCATGCTGAACATGGACCCCGGTGCCGATGTGGAAACCCTCACCGAAACCTTCAACGAGGTCATCGGCGGCGTACATACCGCCCTCGTGACCTACGCAGCCCGCGACAGCGAGTTCGACGGCTATTCCATCAAGGCCGGCGAGTATCTGGCTCTCATGGACGGCGCTCTGCTTGGCTCCTTCGATACCATGCTGGCAACCATGGAGAAGCTCAACTCCGCTCTTGAGGAGTTCGACCCCGAATTCATCTCCGTCTACTACGGCGAGGACGCCGAGGAAGGCGGCGGCGAAAAGACCATGAGCTATCTCACCAAGGCCTTCCCCGACGCCGAGATAAGCCTCATAAACGGCGGCCAGCCCGTGTATTACTACATGATAAGCGCCGAGTAAACAAAAATATTTTCAAAAAATCCCTGTGCTTTTGCACAGGGATTTTTTCATAGTGTCAAAGAAGATACAATTGAATCGGAGTCATTGCGAGGAGTAGGGGCGGACCGCTGTGTCC
>JAZNZM010000054.1:0-4508 GCA_045594965.1 Oscillospiraceae bacterium
GACTCCAACTACGCAAAGATCATCAATGAACTCTGCCCCGAGATAGCCGCCACCAAGCCCGGCAAGGGCCTCCACTGCAAGAGACTGCCCTTCCTCCGCAATGTCATCACCGTGGGCTTCCGCCAGAGCGGCTGCCTCACCTTTGATGAGGCCATGGAGAGAGCGGATATGGTGCCTCTGGAGGAAGTGAAGCGTATGGCTGCTGCCGTAAAGCCCGGGGATGTATGCAATATGCAGTATACCTCCGGAACCACCGGCTTCCCCAAGGGCGTTATGCTCACCCACTACAATGTTGTGAATAACGGCAAGTGCATAGGCGACCGAATGGGTCTTTCCACCGCCGACCGCATGATGATACAGGTGCCCATGTTCCACTGCTTCGGCATGACCCTTTCCATGACTGCCAGCATGACCCACGGAACGACCATGTGTCCCATGCCCTATTTTTCCGCAAAGAACTCCCTTGCCTGCATCAATCAGGAGCGCATAACCTGCTTCAACGGCGTGCCCACCATGTTTATTGCCATGTTCAATCACCCGGATTACCGCAAGACCGATTTCAGCCATATGCGCACAGGTATAATGGCGGGAGCGGGCTGCCCGCCGGAGCTGATGCGCCGTGCCGCCCAGCCGGACGAGATGAATATGTACGGCATTGTCAGCGTCTACGGCCAGACCGAGTGCGCACCCGGCAACACCATGAGCGCATGGACGGACTCCCTTGAAGTCCGCACCGAGACCGTTGGCTACGACTTCCCCCATGTGGAGTGCAAGATAATCGACCCCGAAACCGGCGAGGAATGCCCCGTGGGTGTAAACGGCGAATTCTGCGCCCGTGGCTACAACACCATGAAGGGCTATTACAAAATGCCCGACGCCACCCGTGACACAATTGATGCCGAGGGATGGCTCCACAGCGGCGACCTTGCCTGCAAGGACGAGCAGGGCAACTACCGCATCACCGGCAGACTGAAGGATATGATAATCCGCGGCGGCGAGAACCTGTATCCCAAGGAGATAGAGGAGTTCATCTATACCCATCCCGCCGTTCAGGATGTTCAGGTTATTGCAGTGCCCGATGAGCAGTACGGCGAGGAGGCCATGGCCTGCATCATACTGAAGGAGGGCGAGAGCCTCACCGAGGACGGGATGAGAGCCTACTGCATGGCCAGCATGGCCCGCCACAAGGTGCCCAGATACATAGACTTCGTGGATTCCTTCCCCATGAATGCCGCAGGCAAGATACTCAAGTATAAAATGCGGGAAGCCGCAGCCGAAAAGCTGGGACTGAAGAAATAAATAATACCTTATAGGGCTTCCCCTGGGGGAAGCTGTCGGCAAAGCCGACTGATGAGGGACCCAGGAGTAAGAGCCGAGTGCTTGGTTAATACGGGTGGCTTGCAGTCCCTCATCCGGCCTCGCCGATGCTCGGCCACCTTCCCCCGGGGGAAGGCATTAAAAGGTAAATTGAAGTTTGACATTTAATTTCAAAGGTATATAATATGCCCTATATAAATTCAGGAGGTAAACAATATGGAAATCAAGGTAAGTCTTAATCCCAATCCCAATCCCAAGCCCGCAGACGAGAGCAAGCTGGGCTTCGGCAGGGTCTTCACCGACCATATGTTCATTATGGACTGGGACAAGCAAAATGGCTGGCACGATGCCCGCATCGTTCCCTTCGGCAATCTTTCCATTCATCCTGCCTCCACCGTTCTGCACTACGGCAGCGAGATCTTTGAAGGTCTCAAGGCCTACCGCAATGCCGACGGCGGTGTGCAGATGTTCCGTCCTATGGAAAACATCCGCCGTATGAACCGCTCCGCTGCACGTATGGGTCTGCCCGCTCTCCCCGAGGAGGACACTCTGCAGGCTCTCCATGAGCTTATCAAGCTGGAGGCTGACTGGGTTCCCCACGGCGAAGGCACCAGCATGTATATCCGCCCCTTTATGATAGGCGATGACGAACATCTGGGTGTTCACGGCATCGGCCGCGCTCACTTCATCATCATTCTCTCTCCCTCCGGCAGCTACTATGCCGGCGGCATGGCCCCCGTCAAGATCATGATCGAGGACGAGGACGTCCGCGCTGTACGCGGTGGCACAGGCGAGGCCAAGTGCGGCGGCAACTACGCTGCCTCCGTCCGCGCAGGCGACAGAGCCGAGGAGAAGGGCTATACTCAGGTTCTCTGGCTGGACGGCGTTGAGCGCAAGTATGTTGAAGAGGTCGGCGCAATGAACATGATGTTCAAGATCTCCGGCAAGATAGTAACTCCTGCTCTCAACGGCTCCATTCTCCCCGGCATCACCCGCAAGAGCATCCTTGAGATGTGCGCTTATCTGGGAATCCCTGCCGAGGAGCGCCGCATCAGCGTGGACGAGCTGGTTGAAGCTATGGAAAAGGGCACTCTGGAAGAGGCCTGGGGCTGCGGCACCGCCGCCGTTGTCTCCCCCGTTGGCACTCTGGCCTATGCCGGCAAGGAGTATACCGTCAACAACAATCAGATAGGCGAGACCACCATGCGCCTGTATGAAGAGCTCACCGGACTGCAGTGGGGCAAAAAGCCCGATCCCTTTGGCTGGATCTATCCTGTAAATTGAGCAAACACCGAACAAATGCGGCTTCGGCCCTCGTCGGTTATTTTCCGCTGCGGCTGCGTTGCTGTTTTCTTGAAATACACAAAGTATTCCTGCGAAAACGCGCCTTGCCGCAGCGGAAAATCTCCCGACGATGTCTCTCGCCGATTTATTCGGAGCTTGCTTTAAGGAAGTCCGATTTATTGCTGTGTTGCAGGGCGGGGGCTTGCTCCCGCCATTTTTATTTATAAACCCCATTTCCTCCTGAAAGGAGTTTTTTCCTGTGCACAAGAAAATGGTAACTATGGACGGCAACACCGCTGCCGCCCATGTGGCCTATGCCTTCACTGAGGTGGCGGCCATATATCCCATCACCCCATCCTCTCCCATGGCGGGCAGCACCGATGAATGGAGCGCAAAGGGCAGAAAAAATATGTTCTCCCAGACTGTGAAGCTTGTGGAGATGCAGTCCGAGGCAGGAGCCGCCGCGGCCATTCACGGCGCGGCTCAGACGGGCTGCCTTGCCACCAGCTATACCTCCAGTCAGGGTCTTATGCTGATGATACCCGTGCTCTACCGTATGGCCGGCGAGCGCCTTCCTGTGGTGCTCCATGTGGCTGCCCGCACTGTGGGCACCCATGCCATGAGCATTTTCGGCGACCACTCGGATGTTATGGCCTGCCGTCAGACGGGATTTGCCCAGCTTTCCTCCGGAAGCGTGCAGGAGGCTGCGGACATGGCGGGAATTGCCCATCTTTCCGCGCTGAAGGGCAGCATTCCCTTCATGCATTTCTTCGACGGCTTCCGCACCAGCCATGAGATAAGCAAAATAAGCCTGCCCGATGAGGAAAAGCTCTGCGCCATGCTGGATAAGGAGGCCCTTGCTGCCTTCCGTGCCCATGCCCTGAACCCCGAGCACCCTCTGCTGCGCAACACTGTCCAGAACGGAGATGTGTATTTTCAGGTTCGAGAGGCCGCCAACCGCTTCTATGAGGGTCTTCCTCAGATAGTGGAGGACTATATGGCTCAGTTTGCAGAGACCTTCGGGCGGGAGTACCATATTTTCGATTACTACGGCGACCCCGGGGCAACTGAGATTCTCGTTGCCATGGGCTCCGTTTCCGGCACCGTGAAGGAAGCCGTGGACTACCTCAATGCCCGTGGACGCAGGGTGGGCTTTTTGCAGGTGCGCCTTTACCGCCCATTTGCCGTGGAGAAGTTCCTTGCCGCCATACCCCAAAGCGTAAAGCGCATAGGCGTTCTTGACCGCTGCAAGGAGATGGGCGCCGCAGGCGAGCCTTTGTATCAGGATGTCTGCACTGCCTTTTCAGGCAGCGGCAGGGAAGTGAGAATAGTGGGCGGACGCTACGGCCTGAGCAGCAAGGACACCGACCCTGCCCAGATAGTGGCCGCTTTCGATAATCTTCTCTCGGATAGCCCCGTAAACAGCTTTACCATAGGCATAAATGACGATGTCACCCACCTCTCCCTGCCCGTGAAGCCCCTCGAGGACTTTTCCGACGGAGCGGTTTGCTGCAAGTTCTGGGGTCTGGGCGGTGACGGCACCGTGGGCGCCAACCACAACACCGTAAACATCATCGCCTCCAACACTCCCCTCTACGCACAGGCATATTTTGAGTATGACGCAAAGAAAAGCTACGGCGTTACCAAGAGCCACCTGCGCTTCAGCAAAAAGCCCATCCGGGGCAGCTACTATGTTAAAAGCGCGGACTTTGTGGCGGTGCACGGGCCAAGCTACATACAGCAGTACGATATAGTGGAGGAGCTTCGCCCCGGCGGCAAGCTGCTCATAAACTGCCCATGGAGCGAAAAGGAGCTTGAGGAGCAGATTCCTCCCCATGTGCTGAAGCTGATGGCGGAAAAGAGCATCTCCCTTTACACGGTGGACGCCTCTGCCATTGCCCACGAGC
>JAZNZM010000055.1:0-2782 GCA_045594965.1 Oscillospiraceae bacterium
CATAAGTTTTTTGAACTTTTTGAAGTTCAAAAAACTGAAACAGGAAGGCGGTACGCCTTCATGTTTACGCAGCCTTCCTGTTTACGCAGCCTTCCTGTTCGCGGAATAGAGTTTACATAATTCCGGTAATGAAAATTTCAATTCCTATGATAATCAGTATTATGCCGCCGAGGCAGGATGCCTTGCCTGCCATGCAGGTGCCGAAACGCTTGCCAATGGCCAGTCCGCCCATGCAGATGATAAAGGTCGCGACGGCTATAATAAGGCAGCAGATGAAAGCCATAAACCATGTGTAGTCTGCTATGGTGAAACCAACGCTCAGGGCATCAATGCTTGTGGCCACACCCTGAAGCATAAGGGCGACAAAGCCCACAGCGGGTTTTTCTGCTTCTGCGCATTTGCATTTTATGCCTTCTCTGAGCATATTTCCGCCGATAAACAGCAGTAAAACAAGGGCTATCCACGGAATAAACATTTCAAGAGAAGAGAAAATCTGCACCACTGTATGTACGCATATCCAGCCGATCATGGGCATGAGGAACTGGAAAAGGGCGAAGGTGCCTGCGATACAGCACATACGGGGCAGCTTCATTTTGGGCTCGTTGAGTCCATTTGCAAGGGATACGGAAAAAGCGTCCATTGCAAGACCGGCACCAAGACCGATGCTTTTAAGAAAAAAGGAGAAGTTCATATTTAATTGCCTCAAAGAATTGTTACTGTATAGCCGAGGGTTCTGCTCTCGCCGGGAGCGAGGCGCAGAGCATGGGGCTTATGGGCAAATTCGCCGTCCTCATCATGGAGAGCGCCGCAGCCCTGCCATGGCTCAAGGCAGATGTAGGGAGCGTGTTTGCCCGGAGCGGTCCAGAAGGCTATCATGGGAAAATCGGAAAAGTCCATTTTCACGCCATTGCCCTTTGGACCGGTGAGACTTACGGAGCCGGAATTAAGTCCATCAAAAATAAGAGTATCAATGCGGTCGTGAAGCTCGTGATCAAGGGGAATGAAGCGACCGTCAACTATGGCGTTCATGCCGTAGTCAAAGCTTATGAAGCCTCCCTCAAGAGGCAGTAAGGCCGCCTTGTGTTCTTCCTTTTCAAAAATGAGCTTCCATTGGGAGAATTCTTCACCGCTGTCAAGGGGGCAGTTGAAGGCGGTGTGGCCGCCAACGCAGTAATACATATCCCTGCCTCCGGTGTTCAGCACCTCATATTCGGTTCTGAAGCCATTATCCACAAGCCTATGGCTTATGCGCAGTCTGAAGGGATAAGGATAAAGGGAAAGGGTCTCCGGACTCTCGCATAGCTCAAGGGTGATGCTGCTTTCGCTCTTTTCCACAAGGGAAAATTCGCTGTGGCGGGCGAAGCCGTGGCGCGGGGTAGGATAAGCTGTGCCGTCATACAGAATTCCACCGGGTTTAACAGCTCCGATCACGGGGAAAAGGTTGGGATTGCGCCCGGTCCAGCCGCTGGGGTGGCCCTGCCAGATGTATTCTATGCCCTTTACGTCGGTGAGAGAAACAAGCTCCGCACCCAATGAGTTAACCTTAGCTTTGATATCGTTGAGAGTAATAATATATTCCATGAGGCCTACCTCCAGTCTATAGACATGGGATAAGTCTATCATTATTCAAGTGAAAAGTGAACACAAAGTTTCAGAATACGAAATAAAAAAAGCCCCTGAGGGCTTTTTTATTTGGAATTATTCTTAGAGATCCAGAGTAGCGACAACGGTATGCCCCTCGGGAAGTGTAAGCGCTGCGGCTTCGCTGCCAAGCTTCCAGCTGAGGCGTCCCAGCCATCCGCCCAGAACTGCGCTGAAGTGGAGGAGAACTATGCCGAGGCTCAGTGCGCCGTCGTGCTCGGTGGTGTAGTCATCGGGTCTGCTTACAAGGCTTACCTTTCCGTCGTGGAGGAGGAAGCCATAGGCCTGGCGGTTGAGATAGCTGGGGGAGAGGCTGGCGGCATAGAAGCTTTCCCAGAGCATATCATCGTAGAAGCCTATGTGCTCCAGCATTCCTTCGCTGTTGCCCCAGCTGTTGAGGTAAACAAGCTCGCTGAGGCTGCGTTTGGGTTCCATGTAGCGGTGTTTTGCCACAACATCAACATTGGACATGCTCTTTATGTTTAGACGAATGCGCTTGGGTGTCTTAAGACCGTAGCCGAAGGCGACAATGGCGGCCACATCAAGGGGAGATTCAAGACCGAGACTGCTCTTGATAAGCTCACTGTCGGTGAAGGTTACCCAGCAGCCGGCAAGATCCATGTCATTGAGCTTGAGAACGATGTCCTCCATTATATAGCCGGCATTAAGAGCTGCGGCGGGGTGCTTTTCGCTGAGCAGAACAAGATACTGGGGAGCGCCCACAAGGTATTTGTGGTAGCCTGCCGCGTCCTCAAGAGCCTCGCGGACATCGCCGTTGAAGACATAAAGCTCGGTATTGAGCTGGGGTAAAAGGCGCTTGGCGGAGTTATCGTGGAAGGAAAGAATATCCTGAGCAACAGAGAGGGGGACTTCCTTCTCAGAGAAGGCACGGACGGACTTTCTGTTGTGAATGAGAGCGGTGTAGTTCATGGTGTATCCTCCTTTAGAATTGTTTTTCCTTATGGCCCTATAATAGAGGATATTTCTGATTTCTTCCGTGATAAAATCACCTAAAAATACCCGAAATAACAAATTCCCCCGTCCAAATGGACGGGGGGCATATTCAAACGATCTTCTAGCCTTGGAGGCACGGAACACCCCATAAACCAATTGGTTGATGAAGTTCGGTTTGCAGAACGAC
>JAZNZM010000056.1:0-2446 GCA_045594965.1 Oscillospiraceae bacterium
TCATTATCTCAGGATCGGAAAAGGCAGAGGCACTGTAGGCGGCCACATGACTGGCTCTGGCCTTGCTGATAAGATCCTGATAGAAGCTGTTGGCGGTGTCCTGATCGCTGCTGCAGCTGGCATAGCGCATAAGGCGGCCCAAACGGACAAGCAGCTCATCTTCAAGTCGCATATATTCCAATAGCACCTTGGGAGAAGTGCCAAGACGGCCCCTGTAAGCCTCAAGACGGGCGGGAAACTCCTTCTGAGCTTCATATTCTGCCATCCATGCCTCGTCGCTTTCAAAAAGATCCGCAAGATTCCAGGTGTTCTCAACGGCAACTTCGCTTCGTTTTAATATCTGTTTTACTTCCATGACTTTCCCTCCGCTTTAGTTCGTTAAATAAGCAAATTTATTGTACCATAAAGAATCAGAATAAGCAACAGCCTTTAATGTGGTGTAAATTTCAAAATTTGTATGCTATAATGTAGACACATTTCGAACATAAGTTGTTTTTGCGTGGAAATTTAAATTGGGGAAGGTGACAGGCCGTGGTTAAACCTACAGTGCTTGTTTGCGATGCCGAGCGGGATGTGCGAGTGGGTATAAAAAGCTATCTCAGCGGCGAAAACTATGATGTTATACTGACTGAGCGGGGAGAGGAGCTTTTGAACTCCCTCACCAAGCACAGATGCGACATTGTTATAATGGAGACCCGCCTGCCTGATATGGACGGATATGAGTTATGCAAGCAGCTCAGGGCGCAGGGGAACACTCCGGTGATTTTCCTCAGCCGCAAGCACGAGGAATTCGACCGCGTTCTGGGGCTGAAAATCGGAGCGGATGATTTTATGGGCAAGCCCTTTTCCCTCCGCGAACTCTCAGCCAGAGTCGAGGCCGTTCTCAGACGCAGCTCCGTTGTAAGCCGCAGCGACAGCCTTCATGTTGCCGAGCTTACAATATATCCCGAGGCTTACAGCGTTTATGTGGGCGGTGAGCCTGTGGAGCTTATCCCCTCGGACTTTAAGCTTCTCCATTATCTCGCAGTGAATCTTGGCAAGGTCATGGACAGGGAAAAGCTTCTGGACGCTGTGTGGGGTATTGAATCCACAGGGAGTCAGCGCAGCATAGACACTCAGATAAAGCGTATCAGAAAAGCCGTCTGCCTGCCCGATGTGCATTTTGCCATAAAATCAATTTACGGCGTGGGATACAAAATGGAAGTAACAAAATGAAGACGCTGCGGCGCCAAAGCATTGAAAACAAAAGAAAAATTATTTAGGCTCTCATCAGCTTCCGCTGAGGAGAGCCGTTTATTTTCTTAAAGAGGATATGACAGCAGGTTAACATAATGGTGAGGGCAGGGTTAGATTGCACAAAATTGATATTTCACAGTTTAGCCACATTTGCAGTGCATATATGCCACAATTGTATAGTATAGTTAATTTGTTGTTAAGGTACAGGCGGTATTTTGTCGAAATATTACAAAGATGTTAAGTCAATGCCGTCGGCTTTCAGCTTTGTTATATTTTTTCATATACTTCCGGTACCGAAAAAACAAAGGAAAACCCAAACTGAAAAGGAATGGAGAATGAAGAATGAAAGTTAAAAAATTTCTGGCTTTCGTGCTGACAGTCTGCCTGCTCGTATCCCTTGTTCCTGCAGCCTTCGCTGCCGACAAGGTTGATGCTCTCAGCTTTGCTGATGCACAGAAGACTGTTCTGACTCCCAAGATGGATGGCAAGGACATCGAAGTTACCATGTACGAAGATGTCTACTGCGCCAATCCCAACCGTGAAGAGGATCAGAAGATCGCCATCTATGTTCCCGATGGCGCTACCAAGGATTCTCCCATTATCTTCATGGTCAACAACTCTGGCTGGCAGTCCAATGCCTACTCCGGCCGCAACGGCGTAAAGAACTACGGCGAAGAGGAAGGCCGCAACGGTAAGCAGATAGTTGGTGACTACAAGAGCGATTCCGACACCGATGCTGTTGGCAAGGCAATAGCCGAGGGCTATGTCATTGTTTCCTGCGGTGCACGCAGCCGCAACAACGGCGCTACCGGTGATTCTTATCTGGGACACTCTCCCGCCACCATGACCGACACTAAGGCAGCTATCCGCTACCTGCGCTACAACGCAGACCTGCTTCCCGCAGGTGATCCCGAGAAGATCGTTGTCACCGGCACCTCCGGCGGCGGCGCTCTGTGCGTTGTTATTTCCGCCTCCGGCGACAGCGCTGACTATTATCCCTCTCTTGCTGAAATCGGCGCAGCCGGTATCACCAAGTCGGATCGTAGCCATGTCGTTCTGTGAGCCAAGGAGTTGTTTCATACATTTGTCTTCCTAAGACCGCTTGGCCTCCGACTTCGGCGGCGGCGCTCTGAGCGTTGTTATTTCCGCCTCCGGCGACAGCGCTGACTATTATCCCTCTCTTGCTGAAATCGGCGCAGCCGGTATCACC
>JAZNZM010000057.1:0-5202 GCA_045594965.1 Oscillospiraceae bacterium
GTGCCTTGAAGCCTATTACGCTGTCATTTCCGCCTATTACCGCTATCTTATACATAGCTGTCACGCAGCCTTCCCCGGAGCGCCTCTGTGCTTATTCCCATCAGACGTCCCGTCAATATTATGCGAAGGGCCATGATCTCATTTTCCATAGCGGCTATATACTCAATGACCACCTCGGGGCCAAAGGAGATATAGCTGCCGCTGGCAACATAGAGTTCTATGGCGTTGTCCGCTTCAAGCTCGAACTCGGTCATGGTGGGAGCTGCGGCGGATTTATAGAATATGGAGGAGGAATAGAGCTGGATAAGCTCGTCCTTGGTCTCCATGGAGCCCAGAATCTCGTCAATGCTGATATGTCCGCCGTCTATGAGGGCATATTTCAGAAGCTCGCCGCGTCGGCCCATATACATGGTGCGGAGGGTGCTTCTGAGATTTGTGCGGTCAATGCGGTAGCGGATATAGTCGATGATATAGCTCTTGCCGGTTTTGGTGGCATGGGCAAGCATATCGTGATAATAGGCTCTGTCCAGAATAAACTCGGCTATCTGGGGATTGCCGGTGCGGGCGAGAGCGTTTCTGGACTCGCGGATGGCATCGGCATAGATTTTGGGCAGAACGCCGGAGCCTTCCTCCGTGTCATACACCTCTCTCAGCTGCTCCATGGTGAAGCGGGCAGAGTCGCTAATGAGATGGCTGCAGCTGCTCAGATCGCCCTGACTCTTTACCAGAAGCTTGGCGTTATGGTAGCCGTATTTCATTCGGAAGAGGTCCAGCAGGCTCTCATCGGGGATCAGATCCCTTATCTCCGCAAGCTCCGCTGCTCTGTAGCGAGCAAGAGCTGCGTTGACGCCCTTTATGTCCATATTGGACATATCCTCATAGCCCTTGTCTGCAGCTATGCGGCAGGCCTCCGCGAAGCTTGGCTCTGTAAGCATACGCTCAAATTCGGAGGAAGAGAGATGCTTCGCTTCCTTGGCACGGAGCACAGCCGAAAGCAGCAGATATTGGGTGTCTTTTATTTTTGCCAAGTCGTCTCCCCCTTACTTGAAGAGGATTGAGGCCACCTGTCCTGCCAGACGGCTTCTGTGCATCATAACCAGAGTGTCCACTGCACAGTTGACTTCGATGTGACCCTGACGGAGGATAAGCCCTCCGGGGATGTCGGCAGTTTCAGCAGCCACGGTAAGACGAGCCTCGCGGCCCATTTCCTTCAAAAGTGCATTGGCGCGCTTTGCGGCTGCGGAAGCAACTGCCTGATCCCGCTGGGAAAACAGCAGCTCTTCATAGCCGTTGGAGCTGGCTCCGGCGGCCTGAGAGGCAAGGAACTCTATGTACTGCTCTTCAGGCAGACCGACAATAGCCTCAACAGCCTTGTCAAAGGCCTCGCCAACTAATTCCTGCTTGAAAGCGAGAATGGCTTTGCGGGCCTCCATATCGGCAGCGGCGCCAAGACGCTCCCGTCTCTGCTCCGCTTCGGCGCGCCCCTTTTCCATGCGCTGGGCATAGGCCCGGTCCGCCTTGGTCTGAGCCTCAGCCAGAATAGCTTCGCAGCGTTCCTTGGCCTCGGCCTCTATGGCGGCAATTTCAGCCATGGCGTCTGCCTCTATGCGGGCAGAGATTTTTTCAATACCGTTCATTTTTGTGTTTCCTTTCCTATGAACTGATCTTTGCGCCCTTTCAGCTTAGGCGTTGAGGATCATCAGGAAGGAAGCCAGCAGAGAAAGAATGGCGTAGAACTCAACGGTGATGCAGAAGATCATGCCCTTGGACCAGTCGTCGGGCTTCTTTGCCAGAATGTTGATGGAAGCAACAGCGACCTTGCCCTGAGCCAGAGCAGAGAGGAAGCCGCCGAAGGCAATGGGCAGGCAGGCCATGAAGTAGCGGGTGCCTTCAGCAACGCTCATGTCCAGAGCAGTGCCGTTCAGAGCGCCCATCTGAAGCATTGCGAAGAACCAGATAACAAGGCCGTAGAGACCCTGAGTACCGGGAAGAACCTGAAGAATAAGAGCCTTACCGAACTTGGAGGGATCCTGGGAGCAGAGACCTGCACCGGCTTCACCGGTCATGCCGGTACCCTTTGCGGAACCGATTCCGGGGAGAACAGCTGCGAGACCTGCACCGAGCATTGCAATTGCGAAACCGCCGATAGTATTCAGAAATTCCATTTTTATTTCCTCCGTAAATATTATTTTTATTTAGTAACGTTATAGAATTTGGATTTAACTCTTAGGGGTTTGAAGGGGCGACCGCCGTCTGTATAGAACTTGTTGAAGAACTCAAGGCACTGGAGTCGAAGGTCGTGGACATAGCAGCCTATGAGGTTCAGGCCGAAGTTCAGGGCATTGCCCAACAGCGCGATTATAATGAAAACAAAGATATTTCCGGGCATTGCACCGAGGGTATTGAAAACCTGGGCTATAACACTGCCGGCCAGCATCAGTGCCATCAGACGGGCATAGGAGAGAAGATCTCCGAACCATCCGGTAAGCTCATTGTATACCGCGGCAAACATTGCCGTGATCTTGCCTATGCCCTTCTTGCCGCGGGTGGTGCCGTAGAAGAATATCACACCGCCCACAATGAGAATCACGGTTCCGATTATGCGGACAATGTCGATACCCAACACCAGACCGGAGCCAAGGGCCATTACGATTCCACCGATGAAAATGAGCCAGAAAGCCCCTTCATAGAAAAGCGCATCCAACAATTTGCCGTCACGCTTCTTCATATAGAAGGAGACTGCCATACCTGCGTTCAGGTGGATAAAGCCCAGAACTATTGCGCCCACAAGAACCATAATAGTGTCATTCAGAGGGTCAAAGAGCTTTGGCAGGGCGAACTCGCTGCCGCTTACCAGCTTCACCACATGGGTGAGAGAGTCGCCGAAGAAGCCACCTGTGATAGCGCCCATAATGAAGGTGGTGATACCACCCTCAATGGCCAGCAGTCCGAAGTGCTTCAGAAAGCCCTCGGCGGGACGGATCTTCAGGGTGACAAGCAGACCCAGAGCAATCATAACAAGGCCGTATCCCATGTCTGCCATCATTATGCCGTAGAACAGGATAAAGAAGGGGGCCATCAGGGGATTGGCGTCTATGGTGCCGTATCTCGGCAGGGAATACATGTTCGTTACCATGTTAAGTCCCTCGGTGAGAGGGCTGTTTTTCAGCTTAACAGGCACATTGTCGTATTCCTCTTCCACCGGATCTTCCAGAGAATAGGCGCAGTCATAATCCTTGAGAAGCGCCTCCAGCTCATCTGTTTCGGGTGCTGTTACCCAGCCCTGCAGAACAATGGCTGTATCGGTGCCCATGAGAAGGTCGGAGGCATCGGAGCGGTCCACTCTTGTGCCGGCTCTGTCATAGCAGAGCCTCAGCTCCTCCCGGTATTCCGCAAGCTCAAGAATACGCCTCTCGCTTTGAGTGCGGTCACCTTCTATGTAGTCCAGATATTCCATGCTCTCCTTTATCTGCCGGGGAGCCATACCCTTGGCGCTGCCGTAGGCAGGGAGGGTAAAGGAATACTCTCTGAGAGAAGCAAGAACGGCCTCCTCCACATCTCTGTGGCAGATAACATAGAGGTATATGCAGTTTTCGTCCCGGCTCACCTCGTACAGGGCGAATTCCTCTGTCTTTTCGCTTATGGCCGCGGAAAGAGCATCCATGTCCGTATCGGCGGGAAGGGTGCCCATCAGGACGGACGCATATCTGGTGCCGGGGTGGTCAAGGGGCAGGGGGCAGCTTTTCCATGGAGTCAGTGCCTCCACAAGGAGCTTTTCGCGCACCTCATCATTTTTGAGGTTTCTGAGCTTCTCGTCAAGAAATCCCAGCTCCTTGGCAACGGCCTTGATCTCTTCCTCGCCCGCCTCGTCCACAATGCGCTGCTGGCTCACCTCAGTCTTTCCTGCAAAAAGGGGTGTTTTAACGGGAGCATAGCGGTCCAGAACCTTAAGGGCTTCCCCATAGATCTGCCGCTGAGTGCGGTAGGGTGTGGAGTCGCTGAATTCACGGCTGACTATTTTCGAGAGCAGAGGGTCATCGAACATAAAGTCCTGACTGTCCAGCTCCACGCAGCCAAGCAGCATCAGCTTCTCCAGCAATTCATCCTTCTGCGCCTTCGCCGCAATCAGGCGCAGTTTTTTCATTTTGACGATCGCCATCAGCCGGTCACGATCCTTTCAACAATAAAGGCAACGGCCTCGGGCATCTTTTCCCGGGCAGCTTCCTTCATCCCGGCCTTGGCGGCCTCGTTCCTGAGAACAAGCTCCTGTGCGCTCTTTCCTGCCTCCTCGCTTGTGGCGGCAGAGAGGGCGTCAAGCTCAGTCTCAGCCTTTTTCAATGCTTCCTCCAGCATGGCCTCACCGCTCACTTTAGCATCCGCAACGCGCTTTTTTGCGTTGGCGGCGGCAGCGGCCTTCATCTGTCGGGCCTTTTCCTCCGTCTCGGCGAGAAACTGGATGGCTTCAAGGGACACGAAAACACCTCCATACTTTGTTTTTTTACAGGCCAAAAAGCGGAATGCGTTCTACAATCCCGCTTAAACGAACCTGTTCATATTTGCCTATGGCAAGATTATACAATATAGACATTGTAAATGCAATACTTATTAACACGGTTTTGGCGGTTAGTTTTTTAACACGCAAGGCAAATTTTTAACAATGCTGGTTTTCCGATAAAAATTGATAAAATGGCAAAAAATGAATAAAAAACTTGGCCAATTCAGGCTTAAATGTACGAACAATCGGATGAGATGACATGCGGCGAACAGCCGCTTCTCCCCTTTCCGGCATACTTCTCCGCCCTCTTCGGGCATCTGAAATGGGCAAAAAAGTTTGTCTGCGCAGTAACAATCAAAAGTTTCCTATATGCAGCAGACAGTAATCGCTTCTTTAGCCCATCCGACTCCGATTTAACCTAAAAAAACGGTCCGCCGCGAATTATCGCGGCGGACCGTTTTTCATATTATTTGATTTATTCGAAAAAAGCATTTGCGGTAATTTCGGAATACATCTCCTCCGTAAGCTCGCAGTGGAAGAAGAGCTTATAAAACTCAGTTACTTCCGCTTTTATGTCATAGTCGCAGCAGTCGGGATAGAGGACAGCGGTGAGCCAGATAAGGCCCAGGATACGCTGCGCTCCCGGAGGAGAGCCCATCCAGTTCAGGGGAGCATCGGGCACGAGCAGCACTCTGCCCTCTGTGACA
>JAZNZM010000058.1:0-5580 GCA_045594965.1 Oscillospiraceae bacterium
GGGTGAGAACGCCGCCCTTGGCCATGGAATGAGCGCCAACGATGTCGGGCTTATCGAAGTAGGGCCAGCGGGGAATTTCAGCGCTGAAAGGATGGGTCAGGTCAACAAATACGGTTTTTCCCATTTTGATAGTTCCTCCTAAGATTATCTTTATTAATAATTAGTTATTCTTGAGCATACGTACGAGATATTCGTTGAGGCCGGCATTGGAAGCAGCGATCTCTTCGGCAGTCCAGCTCTGGAAGCCTTCGCCGCTCTTGAAGCCCAGCTTGCCCTCTTCCTTCAGCTTGATGAGCAGAGGAGAAGGAGTGTGGCTGTCTTCAAGGTGCTGGAGAATATACTCGTGGATATTGTAGGTCAGATCGAGACCGACCATGTCGGCATTCTCGATGGGTCCCAGCTGGGGCAGACGGAGGCCGAAGGAATACTTTACAGCCTTGTCAACAGTGGCGGCATCGGCAATGCCGTTTTCAACGATGGAAATAGCCTCGCGCCAGAGAGCGTGCTGCATACGGTTGGCAATGAAGCCGGGAACATCCTTCTTGCAGAGAACAGGCTCCTTGCCCACTCCTGCCAGAACTTCCATAACGGTGTTGGCAGTCTCATCGCTGGTAGCATCGGACTTGACGACCTCAACCAGGGGGATGAGGTGGCCGGGGTTCCAGAAGTGGGTACCCACGAAACGCTCACGGTACTTCAGCTCAGCGGAAATCTCGCTGGGGCTCATAACGGAGGTGTTGGTGCAGAAGATGGTGTCGGGACGGCAGCGTGCCTCCAGCTTTGCGAAGGTCTCGCGCTTTACCTTCATATCCTCGAAAACAGCCTCGATGACCAGGTCGGCCTTCTTGATGAGCTCGCTGTCGATATCGGTGGTGAAAGCGATACGGCCGAGGCGCTCGCTCAGCTCTTCCTCACTGAGGCCAAGAGGCTCAACGTTCTTGCGGATAACACCGGGAACGTCGGTGGGGAAAAGGTCATATACGGTGATGTCGTATGCCGGGTTGGAGGAGAACACGAAGGCAATGTTCTTGCCCATCATGCCGCCGCCGGCGATAAGTACATTTTTGATTTCCATATGTATCCCTGCCTCGCTTTATCAGACAACCAGATAACCGCCGGAGCAGTCGCAGTTGGCGCCGGTGATGAAGGCGGAAGCATCGGAGGAGAGGAAGAGAGCATAGCCAACGAAATCGGAGGGCTCTGCCAGACGGCCGATGGGCTCACGGGCCAGGAAGTTCTTGTAGACAGCGCTCTCGGGATCGAACATCCACTCGGTGAGTTCAGAGCGGAATACGGTGGGGCAGATGGAGTTGACATTGATGCCGTACTTTGCGGTGAGGTCGCAGGCCAGGGAGTTGACCATCAGGTCAGCGCCGCCCTTGGAGGTGCAGTAACCGGTGTAGCCGGCCATGCCGCGCTTGGAGCGCTGAGAGGTGACAACGACCATCTTGCCGCCCTTGCCCTGCTCTACCATCTGGTGAGCAACGGCCTTGCATACGACGTAAACGCTCTTGCAGTCGGCGTCCATGATGTACTGCCAGTCTTCAACGGACTGGTCGAGGATGTTGGCGGGCTTGTTGTAGCCGTGGCAGACAGCGAGGATGTTGATCTCACCGTACTTCTCTACGCAGGCCTTGACAACAGCGTCAAACTCTTCAACATTGGCGGGGTCAGCGGTGGCATATGCGCAGTCGATGCCCTCGGCAACGAACTCATCCTGCAGAGCCTGGAGCTTCTTTGCATTGCGGCCGGTCATGAAGACCTTTGCGCCTGCATAACCGTAAGCCTTTGCCAGAACGCAGCCCAGAGCGCCGGTAGCGCCGGTAACGAGAGCAACCTTGCCCTCAACGGAAAACATATTGTTTACAAAGCTTTTTTCAACAGCAACCATGATGGTGTTCCTCCGTAATTATTAATTATTTATGCCTGGGGATAGTTTATGATAACAAGCATCTTTGCGGGCTTGTCACTGGCGTTTACGAGGCCGCGGCCTTCGTTGGGGGGGAAGGAGATGGACTGCATGGGACCAACAACATACTTGTTGCCGTCCTTATCGGTGACGGTCATTTCGCCCTCGAGGACAAAGTAAACCTTCTCCAGGGGGTTGTCATCATAAGCCCAGTCGGCACCGCCGCCGGGTTCGAACTCAGAGATGCCGATCCAGAACTTGTCTGCATTGGTCTCGTCCTTACCGTGGTAACGCTTGCAGGTCACGCCAAAGTGTCCGGCGGGGAAATAGGGTTCGAGCTCTTCATAAGTACGCTTGATCATAGCAATATTTCCTTTCTTTTGCAAAATTTGCTAAAATGCATCTATTATGCCACAAAATATTTTACACCTATACACATTGCATTGTCAACAGAGTAACAGTACAAAATGCAAGGCCAAAATTGTTTATATCGGCACAAAAAGAGACGGTATTTTTATCTCAAATTTCATTTCCGAACTGCTCATACAGCTCCGGCAGCACTGATGCCAGATGCACAAAATCCCGGGCAACATGCTCATAGTGGGATCTTGCAGGCTCAAGTGGGATAAAGGCTCCCCTCGGCATACACATTCTTGCCCCATCCTTTCCCATACAGCAGCCCAGCCATATTCTCGTTTGGAGGCGGCTTCCGCCCTCCACCGGGCTGAGGAAATGAACAGCAATCACCGGGCTTCTTTCATCTCCGGCACATATGATGCTGCCCGGAAAGGCGCGAAGCTTTTCCCTGTCAAAGCCGAAATCCTCCGGAGCTCTGTAGTGCACCAGAATCTTCTCCGGGCCGTAGCCAAGGTCTTCCTCCACCTCGCACAGAATATCCTGACATTTTCCTGCAGCAGGCAATAAGGGCTCAGGCATTCTTTTTGGTGAAATAATGCGGCAGGAATAATGTTCCTCCCTGTTCCATATTTTGAAGCGTATTGGCTCCAGACTGCACCAGACAAACCACCAGGAGAACATCTCCGGGGTAACTCCCGGCATGTCCATGGTGAAGGCTATGGCCGCGCAGCCTCCCGGCAGGCGGCTTATGCCGTTCTGCATTTTTCCCGGCTCGCCCTCAAACAGCAGATTGAGTTCCTCGGGCAGCAGCGCCTTGTCCGCATCTGTCCAGTCCCGGGCAGCTTCATAAACCCTTTGCTCCGGCACCGCCATGCTGCGTACAAAATGCCTATAATAAGGTGAGCGGATCTCATCAGATGTTATGGGCACCATTGGTTGATCTCTCCCCTTTCCATCAAATAATAACCGTCATTCTGCACAAAAATTCCTGATTTCAGAACTTTCCACAATAAAATTATATAGCATTTGCTCTTGATTCGCCAGTATAATTATAGTAATATGTTTATAACCTTTTAGTTAAATTCCTTGAACATTATGCTGCAAGCAATTCTCCTTTCAAGAAAAACGAGGAGCTGATATCATGACAAACGGGCAGATAAACTGCTTTCTCACGCTGGTAGAGGAAGGATCCTTCGCCAAGGCAGCCAGCGCCCTTTTTATTTCCCAGCCTGCAATAAGCAAGAGCATTTCCAAGATGGAAGAGGAGTTGGGCTTTGCCCTTCTGGAGAGAAAGGTTGGCTCCCTGCAGCCCACCGCCGCCGGAAGCATGCTTTATCATTTTCTGAAAAACTCCAAGAACAATTACCACACCCTTTTGAACCATATACAGACCTCCCTTTCCGAGCCGGGAGGCACTGTAAAGTTTGGCTGCCCCGAAACCTGGAATCCCGCCATGTTTTACGGCCGCATAACCGAGCACTTTTCAAAGCTTTTCCCCTCCGTCAGCATCTCTCTTGAATGCTCAACGCTTCCAAGCCTTCTTTCCAAGCTGCAGTCCGGCAAGCTGGACATTCTCATAAGCCACGAGTTTCATCCCCCCATTCAGTACGGCTTCACCGTGCGCCATCTGACCAACACCGGCTGCGGCATACTCTATTCCCGCAATTTTATGAAGGAGGTCCACTCCCTTGCAGATCTGAGGGATGTTGATTTTCTCCATTTTGACAGCGATGTTGAGAAAAAATTCTCATCAGTGGTGAAGCGCCTTTGCGGAGAACACGGCTTTGCGCCCACCTTCAAAAGCTGCGGACAGTTTGCCTCTGCCCTGTTCAATATGTCCTGCGGTCAGGGAGTGATGTTTTTCACAGACTGGGACAACGCCATCAACAACAGCTCCTACCGCTATCTGCCTTTGGACTACTCTTCTCCCGTAAACATCATTTATCCCTCTGTCACATCCAATGCAAAAACCCATGTTTTTGCCGAAGAGCTTATCAATCTTTTCAATCCCGGCAAAGAACAATCCTGATACCGATGCTGTATTTCCCTTATATGGTTCAATTCTAAGGAGGAACAAGCATGGCACCCGATTTCAACAGATGCGTATATTTTCTCACCGTATGCGAAGAGGGCACCATATCAAAAGCCGCGGAAAAGCTGTATATCAGCCCCCAGGCCCTCAATCGCCAGATCCGTCTCCTTGAGTCGGAGCTTGGGCAGGCTCTTTTCCGCAGAAACGCCCGAAGGCTTGAGCTGAGCAGTTTCGGAGTGTTTTTCAGAGACCATATGCTGCCTGTTTACCAGCTCTATGTGAAGGCAGGCAAGGAAATCGAAAACTATCTTGACTCAGCCGCCCCATTGATAAGGCTCAGCTTTTTCCAGGGACTGCCCAAAAAGCGCGTGGTACTTCCGGTTGTAGAGGAGATAATCTCCCGCTGGCCGGGTCTGCAGATCGACCTTTTCAGCGAGGACATGGAGCTCACCTATGCCTCCCTGCGCGAAAAAAAGGCCGATCTTGCCCTTACCTATGTCAGCCCTGTGGACCATATTGCAGACTTCAATCTTATTCCCCTTTTGGAGCTTCAGTGCAGCATAGTTATCTCCACCCAGCACCCATGGGCAAAGAAGGGCTCCGTCACCGCAGAGGACATGGCCTCCCAGCCTGTGCTGTTTCTCAGCAGGCAAAACGGTCCCGATACCGAGGGCTTCTACTCCCGGCTCAACGCCTCCTCCTATCACTATGTGAAGGGTTCCATCGCCATGATGGCTCAGCTTGGGTTGGGGCAGCACTATGCGGTTTTCCCGGCTACCTTTGATGACCTGAACGAGAGCGGGCTTATGACTCTTCCCCTGCCCGAGGGAATGGATGCCTCCTTCCGGCTTTGTCTGGTCTACTCCCCCGAATCGCCCTATGCTTCTTTCTTCGCAGGACTCACTTCCCTGCAAAACAGCTTCTGGAAACTTGTCTCCAAGGATGACATTAAATAAAACCAGACCTTTCCACAGATGATTTCAGGCCGTATCAGAAACTTTTTGTTTCCGATACGGCCTATTTTTTTTGCTTTAGTTTTTTATATATACATGATAATATTCTTCTTACAGTTGAAGGATAGCTGATTTTAAAATGATAATTGCACTTCTCCCATTGACTATCCACCTCCTGAGTTTCGGTGGGATGCATTATAGTCTTCTCCAGCCCACCACTCCTCCATTCCTATTCATGCGCGGGGTCCGGGGGCCTTTACCCCGAAACGCCCCGCGGATTCTCATTTTAAAAGCCCGAGACGAAGGGTTTCTGCGGCCTCTTTTCATTA
>JAZNZM010000059.1:0-8703 GCA_045594965.1 Oscillospiraceae bacterium
AGATGGCCGTAAAGGTCAAGGAGATCGAGAGCCGCTGCAAAGAGGAAGCAGACAGCCACGCAAGAGAGCTTATCGCCATCGCTATCCAGCGTTGCGCCGCCGACCACGCCAGCGAGATCACCGTATCCGTCGTCCCCCTCCCCAACGACGAGATGAAGGGCCGCATTATAGGACGCGAAGGCCGCAACATCCGCAGCATCGAAACTCTCACCGGCTGTGACCTCATTATCGACGACACTCCCGAAGCAATCACCGTATCCTCCTTCGATCCCGTCCGCCGCGAGATCGCACGCATGGCCCTTGAAAAGCTTATTGCAGACGGCCGCATCCACCCCGCACGCATCGAGGAAATGGTTGCCAAGAGCCAGAAGGAAGTCAACGCCACCATCAAGGCGGAGGGCGAGAGAGCCGTTTTCGAGACCAATGTTCAGGGTCTCCACCCCGATCTTATCAAGCTCATCGGCCGCCAGAAGTACCGCACCAGCTACGGTCAGAATGTTCTCAACCACTCCATGGAGGTGGCCCATATCGCAGGGCTGCTGGCCAGTGAGCTGGGTGTGGACGTTGCCACCGCAAAGCGCGCAGGTCTCCTCCACGACATAGGCAAGAGCATCGACCACGAGGTTGAGGGCAGCCATGTCACCATCGGTGTGGACATTGCACGCAAGTATAAAGAGAGCGAAGAGGTCATCCACGCTATCCACGCCCACCACGGCGATGTGGAGCCTCACAGCATAATCGCCTGCATCGTGCAGGCAGCCGACGCCATCTCCGCCGCCCGTCCCGGTGCCCGCCGCGAGAATATTGAGAACTATGTCAAGCGTCTTGAGAAGCTTGAAGAGGTCTCCAAGTCCTTCCCCGGCATCGAAAGCACCTACGCCATTCAGGCAGGCCGCGAGATCCGCGTTATGGTCAAGCCCGACGAGGTCAGCGAGGACAAAATGGTCCTCCTCGCCCGTGACATTGCCAAGAAGATCGAGGAAGAGCTCACCTATCCCGGTCAGATCAAGGTTCATGTCCTCCGCGAGACCAAGGCTATCGAATACGCCAAGTAAAAAAATTGAAAGAGACTGCCAGGGGCGACACCCCAAAGGCAGTCTCTTTTTTGTTTAGGAAGCATGAAATCCAATTCGCAGAGGTCGATTTGTGAATCGCCCCGAAATTGTGACGCATTTTTCGTAGGGGTCGGGTTTCACGACGCCCCTACGGGGTGGCACGGTTTCCCCGTAGGGGCGACCTGAGGTCGCCCGCGGTGTGGGCAGGCCCACGCCCTGCTTGGCTCTCCCTTTGGGAGAGCTGGCACGGCGCAAGCCGTGACTGAGAGGGCAATTTGCGGCTAAAATATCTGAAAGCCCGATTCCGAAACACGGAATCGGGCTTTTTCCACAACATTTTCGAAGAAAATATTTCATCGGCTTTGCCGATTTCATCCGGCCAAGGGCCGGATATCATCTGTTCGCCCCGGGAACAGATATCATTGCCCTCACGGGCGGCCCAGCAGCTTTCGCGCTGTTTCCACATTGCGGCTTTCAATGGTCTTGATGCGTTCTGTGGCCTTTCTGATATGCTCCGGGTCTGCTGTGGCTGCCGCATCAATCATACTGCGCAGACGCTCCTCGGTGACGGACTCGAAGCCCTCGCAGTTATCCTGACCGATGTAGTCCAAAAAGGCGTGTACCTTGGGGTCATAGCTGATGCCTGCCACCGGCACACTCTGGCTGGCGGCAAAAATCAGGGCATGGAGGCGCATGCTCACAACGGCATTCATACGGGAGATAAGTCCAACGGTTGCGCCTGAGCTCATGGCCTCATCAATGGTGACGGCATTTTCCCCTGCGCTCTGGGCAGCCAGCTGGGAGGGGGCGCCGTCCTTTTTATGGTTCAGAGCAAGGAAAACACTTCTCAGCCCGTAGCGTTCCCATGCGTAGGCGGCAGCGCGGCCGAAGCAGTGGGCCTTCTCATTATAGCCTGCCCAGTTTCTGAGGCAGAAGCAGATATGCTTATCCTCCTTATTGAGTCCGTGGCGCTCCATAAGAGCGTCAATCTCCCCATCGGGGGCAGGCTCAATGAAGAGGGCGGGGTCGCTTGCCACCAGTATCTCTGGCTTGGTGACACCCATGGAGCGCAGCTCCCGGAGGGAATGCTCTTCACGGAGTGTGATAGCGTCCACGCAGCGGTTTATGATATCCGCGGCCTTTTTGCGGTTGCCCTCCCTGTTCACGGGGCCTATGCCGCAGCCGTACATGAGCACCTTGCAGCCCCTGCGCTTGGCGGCCTTGAGGGAGAGGAGATAATACCATATGCTTCTGGTGGAGGTGACATCCTGAATAAGGCTGCCGCCGCCGTTGATATATAGACTGCTCTTTCTCATGGCTCTGTAAAAGCCGGGGATATCAAAGGTGTGGAGAGCCTTCACACCGTGTTTGAGGGCAGTCTCCTCGGGGGCGCGGGTCATAACCGTCAGGGGCATATCCGGGTCAATGCTGCGCATTTCCGCTAAAATTGCATCCAGAATGGCCTCGTCACCTGCGTTTGCCATACCGTAAGCACCGCAGATCAGAACACCGCGCTTGCCTCCCGCCTTGTCCTCCCTGTAGTCACGGAGAATGTGGGCATAAATGGCCTTCTGCTTCTCGGCAGTGGCGGCGGCGGAGAACTCCGTGGAGGCACGGAGATACAAAGCCTCGGCATACTTTTCCCGCAGGGCAGGAGACTGAGCCAGCTCCACAAGGCAGCCTGCCAGCTCCGCATAATTGCCGGCCTCAAAGAGAAGGCCGTGTTCCATGTGGTTTATGAGCAGGGGCACACCGCCAACGCGGCTGGCCACGGTGGGCAGATGTGCTCTTGCGCCCTCGGTGAGGGCATAGGGGAAGGTCTCCGAAAGGCTTGTGAGAGTGTTGATGTCAAGGCAGCGGTAGAATTTATCAACATCGCTCTGCCAGCCGGCAAAGCAGCAGAGCTTATCTATACCAAGCTCCACCGCAAGAGCCTCAAGGCCCTCTCTGTCCTGTCCGTCACCGGCTATGAGCAGGCGAAGCTCGGGGCAGCTCTTCTGAGCCTCGGCAAAGCCTCTGAGAAGTGTGGGGATGTCCTTGATGGGATGGAAGCGGGCGGCAATGCCCACGATGATATTGTCCTCCCTCCAGTCAAGACCCAGAGAGCGGAGATACTCCTCCCTCTCCCCGGGGCATTTGGGCTGCTCGCCCTCGAACTCCACCCCGTTATAGATGGCGAAAAGGCGGTTTGCGTCAAAGCCGCGGCTTATGAGCAGCTTGCGCATGGCATCGGAAACGCCTATGTGGTAGTCCATGCGGCGCAGGGCAATGGCATTGAGACTGCCGTAGCTTATGCGGGCAAGAGGACGGCCCAGATAGTCTATGCGGGGGTCGGAGTGGACAGTGGTGATAAGAGGCAGACCCGTTGCCTTTTTCAGGAGAGCGCCCATGAGATTGCCTCTTGAGCCGTGGCAATGGATCAGCTCATAGCCCTCCTCACGGATGAGTTTTTTCAGGCAGCGCAGAGTAGCGCCCAGACCCTTGTCGATAACAAGGGTGTCAATGCCCATTTCACGGGCCTCCTGAGCGAAGAAGCCGTCCATAAAGCAGACCAGCTTCACCTTGTTGTCCTTGCTCAGATGCTTCAGCAGCAGATGTACATGGGTGCGGGCGCCGCCGCTGTCACCGCCGCTTATGAGATGTATTACTTTCACGCTATCCTCCAAAATTACCATTGTTTATTGAAACAAAATACGCTACAATTACAATATATAATTATACCCTGTAGTATTTTTTCAGTCAATAGTGAGGTAAACATGACCAGAATCTATCTTATCCGCCACGGCGAGGCAGAGGGCAACCTCTACCGCCGTGCTCAGGGCCACTATGATGCCCGTATAACCGCCAAGGGTCACCGCCAGATCGCCGCTCTTGCGGAGCGCTTCAGGAACGTGCATCTGGACGCTCTGTATTCCAGCGATCTGCTCCGCACCCGTACCACCGCCGGTGCCATAACCAAGTACCATGATCTTCCCATGAACCTTGAGCCTCAGCTCCGTGAGATTTGCCTTGGTGTCTGGGAGGATGAGCCTTGGGGAGACCTGAGCTATAAGTATCCCGAGGCCATGGTGGCCTTCAACGATGACCCCGAGGCATGGAGTGCCCCCGGCTCAGAGGCTTTTGAGCATCTGAAAGCGCGTATGCTTGCCACTGTACTGCGCCTTGCAAAAGCCCATGAGGGTCAGACCATCGCCTGCGTCAGCCACGGCATGGCCATCCGCACCCTTCTCAGCCATATTATGGGCGTGCCCTCAAAGGAGATCCGCCGCCTGCCCCACGGCGACAACACCTCCGTCAGTCTCCTTGAGGTGGAGGGGGAGGATATAAAGGTGGTATTCTATAACGATGCCGGCCATCTTGAAGGAGAGCTGAGCACCTTTGCCCGCCAAAGCTGGTGGCGCAAGCCGGGACTTCACGACACCATGAATGTGCGTTTCCGCCTTCTTGACCCGGAAAAGGAGCCTCAGCTGTACCTCAGCTTCTACTCCGAGGCATGGGAAAGCGTCCACGGCAGCCTTGAGGGCTTCGAGCCTGCGCTGTATCTGGCTTCAGCACGGCAGCGTTATGCCGAGGATGAGCGCAGCATAGCCGTGATACTCTGCGGAGATGAGACCGTGGGTCTCACGGAGCTGGACACCCGCCGGGGTGAAAAGGAGGGCTATGGCTGGATCAGCCTCTGCTGTGTGAGGGAGGCCTATCGCCGTCAGCTTCTGGGCGTGCAGCTTCTGGGTCACGCCGTCAGCGTGTCCCGCAAAATGGGCTATAAGAGCATCCGCCTCTCCGTCCACCCCGGCAACCGCGCCGCCATCGGCTTTTACAGCGAAAACGGCTTTGTGAAAATCGGTGAGACTCCCGGAGCCTTCGGTATGCTGGATGTTATGGAAAAAATGATATGATGAAAGAGCGAATTCTTCCCCTGAGCCTGCCCAAAGGCAGACGCATTATCGCAATATCGGATATCCACGGCAATCTCCCCTATCTGGAGGGATTGCTGGATAAACTGCCCTTCGGGAAGGATGACATTCTCTTTATTCTTGGGGATTTTACGGAAAAAGGCCCCCGCAGTCTGGATACCCTCCGCTATATTATGGCTCTCTCGGAAAAATATACCGTCCACACCCTCTGCGGCAACTGCGACATCTGGGCGCCGCTTTTTGACGGAGAACTGGGTAGAGGTGCGGAGACGGTGCTCAGCTATATGGAACGCAAGCCCTATTCCCTGGCCCGTCAGATGTGCGAAGAAATGGGCATGGAGTTTTCGCCCTCCATGGACTACGAGGCCTTGAAAAAGGCGATTTTTGAAAGCTACGGTCCGGAGATGGCTTTTCTCCGTTCCCTGCCCACCCTTATAGAAACCGAGGACTATGTTTTTGTCCACGGGGGAGTGCCCGAAAAAGCTGCGGACGCATGGGATTATATGAAGTTCGACCGCTTCATGCACAGGGCAAAGCCCCAGGAAAAGTGGACCGTTGTGGGGCACTGGCCCGTAATGCTCTACCACGAGGACACGGTGGAAGCCAATCCCGTTTTCGATTACGACAAAAAGATAATCTCCATAGACGGGGGCTGCGTGTTGAAGGACGACGGGCAGCTCAATGCCCTCATTATCCCCGAGGCGGGTTCTTTTGATTTCTCCTTTGTGGCCTATGACAGCTTTCCCACCGCAAGGGTATTGGAGGAGCAGACAGCCTCGGAAAAAAGCTGGTATATCCGCTGGGGCGACGCTCTGGTGGAGGTACTGGAGCGTGGAGAGGAATTTTCCCGCTGCCGCCACAAGCGCACCGGCTATGAAATGGATATTCTCACAAAGTATCTCTACGGCGAGGGCAGGGAGTGCAATGTGAACGACTGCACGGACTACGTGCTGCCCCTGCAGAAGGGCGATATTGTCTCCATCGTCGAGGAAACAAGCCGCGGCTGTTTCGTGAAGCACAAGGGCATCAGCGGCTGGTACTTCGGAGCGCTGGAGAAGCTATGACAGAATATAAAAACCGCATTCATCCCCGCCTGAAAGGCTATGATTATAGCCAATATGGAGTATATTTTGTCACAGTATGCAGTTATCAAAAACAGCATATTTTCAGTCATATCGCCGTAGGGCGCGACGACCTCGGCGCGCCGTGCACCAGACTAACACCTGTCGGCAGGGTCGTTGAAAAGTATATATTGTCCGTCAACGGAGCCTATGAAAATGTTTCCGTTGACAAATACGTGATCATGCCAAATCATATTCATATTTTGCTGACAATAGGTGCGGCAAACGGCGCGCCGGGGTCGTCGCGCCCTACGGTTTCTCAGGTGATTTCGGCTTTTAAGCGATTTACCAATAAGGAAACCGGCTCGAAGCTCTGGCAAGGCTCCTTCTATGACCACATTATTCGTGACGAAAACGACTATCTCACTCGCTGGAATTACATTGATACCAATCCCGCCCGGTGGGCGGAGGACGAATATTACTGATCTCCTCAAATCACAAAAGGACACATAATTATGACTCATCTTGATTTTCTTCCCGTTTCAAAAGACGATATGATTTCCCGGGGCTGGTGGTGGTACGATTTTCTCATCGTATCCGGCGATGCCTATGTGGACCACCCCACTTTTGGCAGCGCCCTCATTGCCCGACTTCTGGAGGACGCAGGCTACCGTGTGGCATTTCTGGCACAGCCGGACTGGCACTCTGCCGAGGATTTTGCCGCCATGGGCCGCCCCAAGCTGGGGGTTATGATATCCGCCGGCAACCTTGACAGCATGGTTGCCCACTACACCGCTGCCAAAAAACACCGCAGCGAGGATTTTTACTCCCCCGGCAAGAAAATGGGCCTGCGCCCCGACAGGGCAAGCATAGTCTATGCCAACCGGGCAAGGGAGGCCTTCCCCGACACCCCCATTATCATTGGCGGTCTGGAGGCCAGCCTGCGCCGCTTCGCCCACTATGACTACTGGGAGGACAAGGTGCGCCGCAGCGTGCTGCTCGACTCCGGCGCGGATCTGCTGGTTTACGGCATGGGCGAGCGTGCCACCCTGGAAATTGCCGCCGCCCTGAAGAAAAAGACCCCGATTTCCGCTCTCACCGGCATTCGCGGCACCGCATACATGAGCCGCGAGCCGGAAAACTGCCCCTTCGAGGCCATAGAGCTGCCCTCCTTTGACCAGTGCTGCGAATCCAAACGCTTCTATGCCCAGGCAACCAAAATCGAGTATGAGGAGCACGACCCCATCCGGGGCAGAGCACTGCTGCAAAGCCATGGAGACCGCACGCTGGTGGTGAATCCGCCCCAGCTGCCTCTGGACACCAAGGGACTGGACAAGGTGGCCGAATTCCCCTACACCCGCTGGTACCACCCTATGTATGAGACACAGGGCGGCGTACCTGCCATAGAAGAGGTGCGCTTTTCAGTCACCCACAACCGGGGCTGCTTCGGCGGCTGCAACTTCTGCGCCCTTGCCTTCCATCAGGGAAGGATGGTCACAAGCCGCAGCATAGACTCCGTTGTGAAAGAGGTGGAAGAGTTCACCCGCTGCCCCGACTTCAAGGGTTATGTCAGCGACATCGGCGGCCCCACCGCCAACTTCCGCCACCCCAGCTGTCAGAAGCAGCTGAAGGACGGCATGTGCAAGCGAAACTGCCTTGCTCCCACCCCCTGCCCCAATCTTGACCCCGACCACAGCGACTACCTGAAGCTGCTGCGCCGGGTCCGCGCCATACCCGGAGTGAAAAAGGTCTTTATCCGCTCCGGCATCCGCTATGACTATATGCTGCAGGAGGAAAACAGCGAGTTCTTCTCCGAGCTTGTGAAATACCATATCTCCGGCCAGCTCCGCGTTGCCCCCGAGCACTGCGTGGACGGAGTGCTGGACTACATGGGCAAGCCCCACATTGCGGTCTATGAGAAGTTTCTGGACAAATATCAGCGGCTGAACCAGCGCTACGAGCAGAAACAGTTCGCTGTTCCCTACCTCATGAGCAGCCATCCCGGCTGCACCCTCAACGATGCCGTGGCTCTGGCAGAGTATCTCAACCGCCACCACCGCCAGCCGGAGCAGGTGCAGGACTTCTATCCCACCCCCGGCACCATCTCCACCTGCATGTACCACACAGGCATAGACCCCCGAACCATGAAGGAGGTCTATGTGGCCCGATCCTTCGGAGAAAAGGCCATGCAGAGAGCCCTTCTGCAGTGGAAACGCCCCGAAAAGCGTCAGGCGGTGATCGCCGCTTTGAAGGCCGCGGGACGCACAGACCTTATAGGCTTCGGACCGGAATGCCTCATTCGCCCCGACTACTCGCCGAAGAAAAAAGCCCCTGCCAAAAAGGCAGAGGAAAAGACGGTGGAAAAGCCGAAAAAGACGGAGTATAAGGCCGGCTGGGCCAAACCCAAGCCCAAGAAAAACGCAAGACCTGTGAAAAAGGGCGGCAAGAAAAAATGAGCAAGGCACTTATAATATATCTGATCGCCATAAACCTGCTCCTTTTCTTCGCCATGGGAGCGGATAAGCTCAAAGCGAAAAAGCGCCTTAGGCGTATAAGCGAGGTCACGCTCTTTCTCCTTGCCCTTCTGGGAGGCAGCATAGGCGGCATCGGCGGAATGTATCTCTTTCGCCATAAAACAAGGCATCGGAGCTTTGTTATCGGCTTTCCCGTGAT
>JAZNZM010000060.1:0-2620 GCA_045594965.1 Oscillospiraceae bacterium
GGGAGCCTTCAGCAAGCAGAGACCTACCAGAATACCGGCGAACATGCCGATAAGTATCCATAATGGCAGACCAATTTTTTTATTTTCTTTCATGATTTACACTCCTATCCGTGAATGATGAAATTACTATAGCACATGACTTGCGTATTGTAAAGTATAAAATGCATTTTTTACAATATAAAGTTTCAATTTCGGCGCATTTTTATAGTTAATTCAAAAATTAATGCAATAAAACTTGCAAAAATACGAACGCAATAGATAAATGACAGTTTTTCCTGCATAATTGACGGAGAGATTGCCACCGGAGAGAAAAGGGTTTATAATACATATTATTAAATTACAGGGGTTGTGTGATATGCCTGCGCTGAAATGTCCTGTATGCGGCAGCCTTCTTGAAAGGCTCCAGCGCTCCTTGCGCTGCGAAAAGGGCCACTGCTTTGATGTGGCCAAACAAAACTATGTGAATCTCCTTATGAGCAACCGCTCGTCATCCAAGCGCCATGGTGACGATAAGCTGATGGTGAAGGCGAGAAAAGACTTCCTTGAGAAAAACTACTATCTCTTCCTCCGCGATGAGATCTGCCGCCTTGCTGCCCTTTACCGCTGCGAGGGCAGGGTGGACTTTCTGGATGCCGGCTGCGGCGAGGGCTGGTACAGCTCCGCTGTGAAAGCAGCTCTTGAGGAAGGCGGCGGCTGCTCTGCCGTGGGTGTGGATATATCCAAGGAGGCTCTTGCGGCTGCGGGGAAGAGGGATAAGTCTGTTGCCTGGGCGGTGGCGAGCATCAATTCCCTGCCGGTTGCCGATGAAAGCTGCGATATTATTCTCAATGTCTTTGCTCCGCACGATGATTCCGAGTTCAGACGCGTGCTGCGTCCCGGCGGCATTGTAATAAAGGCGATGCCCCTTGAGACACATCTCTGGGGCTTGAAAAAAGCGGTTTATGATAAACCCTATCTCAACGGCCCCGCCGAGTATGCCCCCGAGGGCTTTGAGAAAGTCTGCCGCAGCGAAAAACGGGAGATGCTCAGCCTTGACAGTACCGAGGACATACAAAACCTCTTTATGATGACTCCATACTATTACAAAACAGGCCGCAGCGATCAGGAAAAGCTGAAAAGCCTTGAGCATCTGGAAACCGAAGCCCACTTTGCCATCTGCGTGCTGAGGAAAATGTGAGTCCTTAAGTAGGGCGGGCTGACCGCAGCCCGCCGTTTCCACGGGCCGGCCGGGTGTCCGGCCCCTACGAAGCGGTAACGTGGTTTTACGCACCATCCGTAGGGCGCGTCGACCCCGGCGCGCCACAAAAACCTTTCAGTCAGCTTGCGCTGACAGCGCTCCTTTTAAGGAGAGCCTTTCGATCCGTTTTGTCAGCAAAATCCCCTTGCCTTTTTATTCTTTATATTGTAAAATAGCAGGGCTTCATAAGCTTCCGTAGCTCAGCAGGATAGAGCGTCCGCCTCCTAAGCGGAAGGTCGTGGGTTCGAATCCCGCCGGGAGTGCCATGCAAAATACCCCATTTGTCTTTACTGACAAATGGGGTATTTTGCAATGATGTTTGCCTTTGGCAAATGATGTCACTTTGTTAATGATGACGCTGACGCTAATGATGTCGGCTTCGCCTGATGATTTAAGGCAAACATCGCATCATTGCGACCATGGGGAGCAACCTCATTATGCAAAGCATAACATCATATCGCCGCAGGCGATGCATCATTGAAAACAAGCTTGCTGCCGCTTGCATTTGTCGGCATATGTGAGTATAATAACTTCTTAATCCATTCCACACACAAAAGGCAGGGATATGTATGAAACTCCTGATAATAAACCCCGGTTCAACCTCCACAAAGATAAGCGTTTTCGATGAATACAGCGAGATTTTCGAGGAGAGTGTTTTCCATGATGCCCCCGTTCTGCTGCAGTTCCCCCATGTCAACGGTCAGGTGCCATTCAGAAAACAGGTCATCATAGATATATTGAAAAAGCACGGCTTTGAGCCTTCCGACATAGATGTATATGTAGGACGCGGCGGCGGTGCTTACCCCCAGCGCACCGGTGTTACCTACATTGATGATGTTCTTTATAAAGATACCCTTGACGGTGTGGGCGGAAGTGAGCATGCGGCAAAGCTGGGAGTTCTGCTGGCATATGAAATGTGTCAGGAATATGGCGGAGAGATGTACACTCTCAACCCTACCAACATTGATGAATACAACGACTATGCCCGCCTTACCGGCATAAAGGGAGTTTACCGCAACGCTCAGGCCCACCCCCTGAACCAGAAGGCCATTGCGGAGAAGCATGCCGAAAGCATGGGCAGAAGATATTCAGACTGCAATTTCGTTGTAGCCCACATAGACGGCGGCATCACCATCAATGCCCATGACCACGGACGCATGACTGACGGCAATGTAGGTGCCGGCGGTGACGGAGCCTTTACCCCCACCAGAATAGGCAGCGTTCCTGTGCTGCCTCTGCTGGACTATATCGAGGCCCATTCAGTGCAGGAGGTCCGCAATATGTGTTCCCGCTCCGGCGGTTTCGTATCCTATTTCGGCACCTCCGATGCCAAGATCGTCCACTGTCTTGTGGAAGAGAATGACCCCAAGGCCACTCTGGTCT
>JAZNZM010000061.1:0-12780 GCA_045594965.1 Oscillospiraceae bacterium
CATCACCGAGGACGGCACCATGTATCTCTGGGGCGTTGGAAACACAAACCCCGGCGACATCCCCGAGGCATGGGATGAGCTGAGAAGCGAGATAAAGCGTCTTGTCATCGGCCCCAACATCACCAAGGTGGGCTGGACGGACTTTGATAACTGCGAAAACCTTGAGGAAGTTGTACTGGGTGAGGATATCACATCCATAGATAACAAGGCTTTCACCGATTGCCCTTCTCTCAAAAAGATAAATCTTGAAAATATTACGGAAATAGGCGAGCGGGCTTTCTCCGGATGCGGCTTCGAGAGTCTTGAACTCCCTGAGAGCATCAAAAAGCTGGGCGAGAGGGCTTTTGAGGACAACCTGAAGCTTGAAAAGCTGAGCCTGCCCACTTCCGTTGCCGAAATGGGCAACTATGCCTTCGCCGATTGTACCGCTCTCACTGAGCTGAGCCTGCCGGAGGGCCTGGGGAGCCTGAGCTACGGCGCGTTTTACGGCTGCGAGGCTCTGGAGGAAGTCACAATCCCCGGCTCTCTTGTGAATGTGCCCGAGCAGGCCTTCGCCTCCTGCGATAATCTTGCGACCATAAAGGTTTCCGACGGCGTGGAAACCATAGGTGACTATGCCTTCTACCTGAGCTACGAAGTCAGGGAAGTGCACTTCCCCAATAGCCTCAGAAGTATTGGCGACTGCGCCTTTGACCACTGTGAAAAGGTTAGCGATGTGTATTTCTACGGCAGCGAGAACGAGTGGAATGCCGTGGAGATAGGCCTGAACAACACCTTCCTTGAGCTTTTTGCCTGGAAGCATTTTGAGGATCCCGCTGCCTGCCGTCATCAGAATGTGAACATCCTTCCCGCCGTGGAGCCCACTTGCACCCGGGAGGGTCTCGGCGAGGGCAAGGTCTGCGCTGACTGCGGCGAAACTATTTCCCGGCAAGAGACTATTCCCGCTCTTGGACATAACTGGGACGAGGGCAAGGTGACAAAGAAGCCCACTACTGAGGAAGAGGGCATAATGACCTTCACTTGTATGTGCTGCGGACTTGAAAAGGAGGAGAGCATAGAAAAACTGCCGTCCTCCGACCCCGAGCCTGTGGAGAATCCCTTCACCGATGTTAAGGAAAGGGACTATTTCTTCGACCCCGTACAGTGGGCCGTGGCTGAGGGCGTTACCACGGGCCTGAGTGCAACTTCCTTCGGACCCGCCGCTGTCTGCACCCGCGGACAGGTGGTTACCTTCCTGTGGCGCGCTGCCGGCGAGCCCAAACCCGGCAGCAGTGAGAATCCCTTCACAGATGTTGTTGAGGGCCAGTATTACTACGAGGCCGTCCTCTGGGCAGTTGAAAACGGTATCACCACGGGCCTGAGCGCCACTTCCTTCGGCCCCAACTCTCCCTGCAACCGCGCCCAGGTGGTCACTTTCCTCTGGCGCGCCAAGGGCGAGCCCGGTCCTGCCAGTTATGATAATACCTTTGCCGATGTGAAGGAGAGAGACTATTTCCACGAGGCCGTTCTCTGGGCTGTGGAAGAGGGTGTTACCACCGGCCTCAGCAAGACTTCCTTCGGACCCACTTCCCCCTGCAACCGCGGACAGATAGTCACATTCCTTTACCGCGCATACGAATAATGCCCTGAAAATTTTATCCATTTATTAGAAACTCCCTGACCGGTTTTGGTCAGGGAGTTTCCTGTTACTGTATTAATAATCGGCTCAGAAATGGGACTGACAGCTGCCTTTGCCTCCCCTTTTCTGCTCAGTTATTCTTCACCTCTATAATGGTAAGCTGACTGGGGACGAAATCCGTCTCGCTTGTGATGGTATCCGTTATCCTTGCAACTGTGGCCTCGCTGAGTCCTTCCTCCGGAGCGGGCACAGCCACCGTTACTCCCTCGGCGCTCATATACACCACACAGTCATCAAAATCCCTTGCCAGAAGGAGATTTTCTATCTGTGTCTCCTGCATGCTCCATGTGGCCATTGCTGCGATGGACTCCATGGCTGAGTCTATGGTCTCCTGACTGGCATTTTCGGAGCCTGCCGCTGACTCCAGAAGGCTGAGAGCCTCGTCCCTTGACTGCTGACGGGTCAGGCGTGCTGAGGCAAAATAGGTGCTGACCGTCTCGCTTTCTGCCTCCTCTTCCGCCAGAGCCTGCTCATAGACGCTGTCTGCCTGTTCCATGGCTTCATCCTCTGCCTCCACCATAGCCTCATCCGCTTTGCCCCAGCGGTTATTATAGCTCCAGTTGAGATAAACCGACGCGCAGACAAAAAGCAGCACCGCGCACATTACTATGTTCCTCTTGAGATTCTTCTTCACTTTAAAATAACGCCTCCCAAATATCATTTCATTTTGATTACCCGTATCTTATCGCTGCCAAGACCCGTATAGGCCGAGACCGCATTTGTCACACAATATCGGACTGACACATCCTCAGCACCCTGACATACTATTACCGCCCCCTCGGCGCTCAGGAGTACCTTTGTCTCCCCTACACCCTCCATGTGGCTGAGAAATTCCCCTATTCTGGCGCTTTCAGTATCCACTGCTATGCCAGAGGACTGAAGCTGAGCCCCCTGACCGGAGGAAGCGGCCAGCCCCTTTGTCTTTCCAGAGGGCAAAAGCATGAGCACAAGAGCAAGAGCCACCACCATAAAAACATACTTGTTTTTTCCCAGAGCCTTCATAAGCCCTCCGAGATCATACACCTTCATTTTCTTTCCACACCTGACTTTCATCTCCAAGGCCCAGCTCGCTGCTTATGGCGGCAGCAAGGCCACTATGGTACCGGCCCTCTATTTCACATTCCACAGGATACCAGAAGCCCTCTTCGCTCCAGCGCAGCTTTACGCCGGCTCCCTGTATATCCGCGCCCAGTGTCTGCCCTTTGTCCAATATATATGCACGGCACTGCTCTTCTATGATTGTCCTTGAAAGGGCATCGCTCTCCGACTTGCCATTGGCTGCCGCTTCCTCGGCCATAAGACGGTAACCCGCAAGATTCAGCGGATACTGTGCCGGCTCCATGTTGATAAGAGGCGAAATAAGTGCCAGAGCCATTACCATGCCGCACAGAAGCTTCACCACAGACTTAACCGTGCCCTTAGGACAAAGCTCGCACATCACCGCGCAGAACACAGCCCCACCCGAGAGACCCATTATCCAGTTTCCCAGTATTGCTGCCAAAGCTAAATCACCGTCCTTATAAGTGAGAAAATTGAAATAAACATGAGTACGGCACCTGTTCCCACAAGGCCCAGAAGCATACCGTACACAGTGCTTATCCCCTCCACAAGAGAAGCTATTCTGTCTCCTGACACAAGCCCTGCCACAGCTGCCGCGGCCTTGAACAGCAGATAACGCAGCCCGATGGCCAGAAAGGGAGCGGCACAAAGAGAAAGCACTGCTCCGAGGCCAAAAACCCCCACGGCATTTCTTATTAGTCCTGCTCCGGCAGCTATTGTGTCGGAGGCACCTGCTACCATTTTTCCCACCACCGGCACAAAGCCTCCTATGATAGCCTTGGCAGCCTTTGCCGTGGCAGCGTCTGCACCCGAGGCGGCTATGCCGCTGAGTCCCAGATAAAAGGTGAACACAGACACAAAAGCCGTGAGGCTTATTTTGCTCAGCCACTTCATCAGCTTCACCGCGGCCTTCAGCCGCCCGTCCCCCGTGGCCGCAGATGCCACCAGTGCCGCGGAGTAAGCTCCAAGAAGGGGCAGCAGCAGATTTCTTGCCCCGGCAATAAGAATGTCCATAAACAGGGCCGATGCCGCGTACTTTGCCGCAGAGGAGCCCACGGCTCCCGCCCCTGCAGAGGCAGAAGCCAGCACCGGCAGCAGCACCCTTGAAAATTCCTGCATATCCACCAGAGCCTGTCTGCCCATAGCGGATACGGAGTTCACATCTCCCAGGGCTGCCACAGCTATGGCAAGGCAGCCGGCAAGGTTGACATAATCCATTTCCTTTTTCAGCTGCATCCCCTCTCCCACGGAGCAGAGCATTGCTGCCGCCACCACTGCGCCCACCGGTCTCAGCACAGCCAACAGCTCCGAGCGGATATGGCTCATTATGTAGTCCCCAAGTCTTTCCATAATTCCGTCTGCGCTGAAGCTTTCTATGTCCATACCGCTCATTATCTCCCCGGCGCTGCCATCCAGAGCTTTTTCCACTTCACCGCTGCCATAGGCCGCAGCCGCAGGCATACACAAAATCCACAGGAATCCAAGACACAAAAGCAGTTTTTTCATATAAGCGCCTCCAATGTGTCAAGGAGGCTGTCCATGAGGGGCAAAGCCGCATAAAGAGCGCAGACCGTACCCAGAGTTTCCAGCATTCCGCCCATAGCTGCCTGCCCGCTGTCTTTGCATATATCTCCGCAAAGCTTTGTGCATATACCAATCCCCACAGCCTTTACAACCGGGTAGAAAAGAGGACCGGACAGTCCGCTGAGCTCTCTGGCTCTGGTGAGAAGCTCCAGTATAGGGCTCAGAAGCACCGCCCCAAGGCTTAGCCCCACGGCACACACCAGAAGTGACAGCCCCATGCCCATTTCCGGGTTGCTCTTTTTCAGCAGCAGACACACAGCACAGCCCAGTATTGCCGCAGCAGCGGCTTTCAGCAGTATTTCCATCGCTCAGAGGGAGAAAAGATTCTTGATGAGCGCAAACAGATTACTTATCTCCTGCACCACGATCACAAGCACACATACAAGACCCGCAATAGTCACCATCAAAGCCTGCTCGTCCCTTCCGGAACGGGAGAGCAAAATGTTGAGCACCGCAACCATAATACCCACAGCTGCTATCTTGAAAATAAGTTCAACTTCCATGAATAAGTCTCCTTTGTTTGGCCTGTCCTATTTATATTCGGCTCCGCGTACATTCCATGCCAAAATACTTCGACATAATATTCATTTTAATCTGGTAATTTTCAAATACTGTGTTATAATGTAGGGTACGATAAAGATACTGGGGTAGTATGCCCACATGCTTTATCGGAATAATTGACGAAATGAGCCAAAGATACATGGATAATAAAAACACCTCTCTCCTTGACAGGGACGAGATAGACCTCAGCGGCATCCTCACTCCCGAGGAGCTTGCGGAGATAGAACGCGCCGCAGAGGCACAGTTCCCCACCGCAGCCGTGGAAGAACAGCACTATGAATATGCCCCCCGGACCGAGAGCGCCCCTCAGTCCAAGCCTGCCTATACTGAGTCCAAGGCTCCCCGGGCAGCCAAAGCCGAAAAAGAGTCCTCTCAGCAAAGACGCCCCGGCCTTGTAGGCATTATTGCCCGCGTGCTCAGCTTTGTGCTGGCAACCGTGATCATCATCCTCTGCGGTGCCTTGGGCGTGGTTTACATAATGAGCAAAGGTCCCAGTGAGAGCGCCAGAGATCTTTTTGTTCTCTCCCTTCGCGAGACCAGCGCCGCCGGCTTTGTGGCAGGTATATTCCTTGACGAGGAAGAGATCGCCCTCATCGAGGAGGCCAATGCCCCCGATGATATTCTGGATGATGTGGACACAAGTCTCATAACCATTGCACACAAGTCCGAGGAGGAAAGCGGCAGCGAGAACAGCGATGTCAAGGAGCTTGAGATTCTCGATGTTTCCGGTGCCACCTTCAAGGGCAAGCTGATGATTGTTTCCGACCCCGAGAGAGTTATTGTGGGCGTGTCCAATCAGCTTGGCGCGGCCGGACAGCTTCTCCCCCAGATGATCGAATCCTATGGCGGCGTGGGCGGTACCAATGCCGGCGGTTTTGATGATCCCAACGGTACCGGCAACGGCGGTATCCCCCTTGGTGTGGTCATTCACGAGGGCAAACTGCTTTATGGTGCCAACACCAGAGCCGCAACTGCTGTCATCGACTATGACGGCATTCTCCATGTGGGCAACATGACCGGCAACGAGGCCATGGCTCTGAACGCAGAGTGGGCTGTTTCCTTTGGCCCCGTGCTGGTGGTCAACGGTGAAAAGTGCGACGGTCTCAGCAGCGGTCTCAATCCCCGCACTGCCATCGGTCAGAGAAGCGACGGAGCAATCCTGCTTCTTGTCATCAATGGCAGACAGGTTGGCTCCATGGGTGCCACCTACGAAGATGTGGCAGACGTTATGCTCACTTACGGCGCGGTCAACGCGCTTAACCTGGACGGCGGCAGTTCCTCCTCCATGCTCTATGAGGGTGAGTATCTGAACATCAGTTCCTCCCTTGTGGGCGAGCGCCCCCTGCCCACCGGTATTGTTGTTCTTGATAAGGAGGCGGAATAATGAAAAGGAAAAATCTTTACCTCCGCGCCCTTCTCATCTATTGCATTGTTCTTATTGTTATTATCGGCGCAGGATTATTCGTACTTAATTCCTTCCTGAAATCTTATGAAGCTTCCCGTCCCGACAACACTGTGGAGGAATTCATGGCCTCTCGGGACAGGGATTTCTGGCTGGACGGACTGCAGGAGCTTGTTGATTCCGGATTCAATGAGTTCACCCTCACGGATGCTGAGCTCAGCGATTTCGGCATTGATGAAAATGCCGAGATAAGCTGGCGCTCCAACGCCTCCGACAGCAAGACCGAGCAGAGCTACGATGTGCGTCTTGGCTCCTCCAGAATATGCACCCTTCTTCTCCGCACCAGCAACAATGTTGGCTTCGGTCTTAAAAGCTGGGTAGTCTCCGACTGGGAGTTCACAATGCCCGGAGGCAATGATATACGCCTTTCCGTTCCCACCGGCTGCACCGCCGAGATCAACGGTGTCAGCGTCGGTACGGAATATATAGTTGATGTTGGCAGCATAAGTCTCAGCCTTGAGCACGACTTTGACATTCCTCCCGCCGCGGAGATTTACGAGATAAAGGGTATGATAGGTCCTGCTGACATCAAAGCCTTTGACGCCGATGGCAACGAGCTGGCAGCCGAAACAGTATCCCCCACCCATGTGGAGTTTCTCCCCGTTCCCACCCAGGAGTTTTCCTTCCTTGCTCTTGAAGGAGCAGAGGTGTATGTTAACGGTCACGAGATCACCGGCAGCTACTGCGCTCCCCTCGATCTGGGTCTTGAGGGCAAAAGCTCCATTCTCCGCTATGAGTGCGAAAACCTCTTCGGTCAGCCCGATATCCGCGTTACCCAGAACGACGAGCTTGTTGAAAGCATTCAACTGCCCGTGGGTCAGTGCTATATCCCCGGTGCAAGCGAGGAAATTGACGGCGATCTGGCCAAGTTCCTTGAGGGCTTTATCTATGCCTATGTAAACTTCTCCGCAAACAAGGATCACAATGCAGACGGCAACTTTGCTGCCCTCTCCAACTATCTCCTTAAGGACACTGAGCTTTATACTCTCATTGTAAACACTATTGAGAACATCGCATGGGCAACAACAAGCGGACTTGAGTACAACAGCATTTCCTATTTCGATCTTATTCCCCTTGGCGGTGACAGATATATCTGTTCCATCGCCTATGACATAAGCTACACCTTAGGCCCCGATGAGCTGGAGGTAAAAGACGGCAACCTTATTCTGGTTGAAAAGCACGACGGAAGATATCGCGTTGCCGCTATGAATGCCGCCCTCAGCTGAGCAAAATAATTCCAAAGAGGCTCAATTATGAATAATAGCTTTGATATAAACAAATACGCAGTAATACTGCCCTCCCTCAACCCCACGGAAAAGCTCTGCGGAGTTGTTGAAGACCTGATCAGCACAGGCTTTGGCAGTATTATTCTGGTTGACGACGGCAGCGCCGCTGAGTTTCAGGAGCCATTTACCAAACTCTCAGCTCTGCCCGAAGTTACCCTGCTGCGCCACGAGGTGAACAAAGGCAAGGGAGCCGGACTGAAAACCGCCTTTGCCCATCTTCTGGAAAACCGCCCCGACATTGAGGGCGCGGTTACCGCTGACGGAGACGGCCAGCACCTGAGCAAGGATATTTTGGCCTGCGCCGCAGCCTCCCACGAACACCCCGACACAATGGTGCTGGGCTGCCGCAATTTTGACCTGCCCCATGTTCCCCCCAGAAGCCGCAGCGGCAACAGGATCACAAACGGAATTTTCCGCATTCTCTGCGGCATAGTCCTCAGCGACACCCAGACCGGCCTGAGAGCAATACGCAGGGAACACTTCGGAAAGCTTCTTGAGATCGTCGGTGAGCGCTATGAGTATGAGACCAATATGCTCCTTGAACTCCACTCTGCCGGCATCGCCTTTACCGAGATTGAGATTGAAACCGTCTACGAGGACAATAACTCCTGCTCCCACTTCCGTCCCGTACGGGATTCCGCAAGGATCTACAAGCTGATACTGGCCCACATTTTCAGGCGCCTTTTCCGCTTCATAAAGTATGTTATCTCCTCCTGCGCCTCCGCGGGCATTGACCTTCTGGTCTTCTTGCTTTTTCACTTCCTTCTGGTCGGTGTTCTGGGCGAGATTGCCACAGTTGTCTCCACTGTGCTTGCAAGAGCCATTTCCAGCTTTGTGAATTTCAACATCAATAAGTCCATAGTATTCTCTTCCAAGGGCTGCTACGGATGGACCATGGTGAGATACTACATACTTTGCGTTTTGCAGCTCTCCGTTTCCGCCGGACTTGTCTGGCTTCTGGGAAGACTGTTCGGCACCAGCGAGTCACTTCTGCTCACTGTGATAAAGGCGGTTGTGGACACCTGCCTTTTCTTCATCTCCTATCGCATCCAGCGCAAATGGGTGTTCAGAGACAAATAAAAATGATTACCACGGTATCCGCAGATACCGTGGTTTTTTTCATATTATCAGCATCGCCGCTATACCTGCAAGGCAGGCTCCGAGCATGGGGTAATGACGCTGCTTTGAGTCCTTCTCCCTTTGCAGTCCTTCCCTGATACAGCCGAGTGCTGTCCTTACAGCTGTTATTTCCGCGCCCTGATGCCGGGCATCATAGGCGCCAAGAATATCTCCGAGAGAGCCAAGGCTTCTTTTAGCCTCCCACGGAATATCCAGTTCCCCGCACCATTTTGTCCATGCTTCCCCTGCGCTCATGCTGTCACACATTTCCGAAAGCCCCTGAAACAGTTCTCCACCCTTTCCGAGACTCAGACGGCTGAATATATCCGGCAGCGGTCGAAGGCACAGGGATATTTCCGCCTCCATCGAGGCCAAAGCAGCGTCCAAATCCTCAAGAAGGCTAATTTTCTTCCCTGCCTCAGCCAGCCGTTTTGTTCCGAGGACGGCACCGCAGGCCACCATAAGAGCCGCTCCCATGACCTTAAGAATCATATTTCCAGCACCTCATAGCATCTTTTTATTCTCCCCGAAATAACAACGGCTTTTTGGAAAACTCCCTTTTCAAAAAGTCTGATATAATGCGGCCGCTTTTTTATCTCCTCAAGACTCCGTCCGTGGGCAGTGGCTACGATATGCGCTCCACAGCTTATGGCCTGCTCCAAAGCCGGCCCGTCTGTCTCTGCGCTTATCTCGTCAAGGGCGATTATCTCGGGATTCATGGCCCGCAGCAGCATTATTATTCCTTTGGACTTCTCTGTTCCCGACAGCACATCGGTGCAGGGCCCAAGCTCAAAGGAACTTTTTCCGCTCCACATGGCCGCCACCTCGCATCTTTCATCGCAGAGGCAGACTCTTTTTCCGCTTTCGGAGGCATTTCTGATAAGCTCCCGCAAAAAGCTGGTTTTTCCCACTCCCGGAGGAGATATAATAAGCACTGAGCATTCAAAGGGTCGCAGGGATTCTATAGCCCCCGCGCCTATTCCCCGCAGCTCCCTTGGCAGGCGTATGGAAATGGAGGACACTTCTCCCATGCCGCCAAGACCCATTTCTGTAAAAGATCCGCAGACTCCGAGCCTTATTCCGGCACCCGCATGAACAAAGCCCTTGAGAAGCTGCGACTGCACCGAGTGGAGAGAGGAGCGGCTTGCTCTGTCGAGGACAAATGCAATATCCCTCTCCCCCACGGTTTCCTTAGCTATTTTCTTTTCCCTTCCCTCCACAAGCACAGAGGGAGGATAGCAGCGCCTGAGCCTGATTTCCTCAGCCCTTTCCAGATCTGTCTCCAGAGCCGCAAACAGCTCCCGAGGCAGTATGTGGCGCAGCCTTTCACGCACAGCAAGCATGTCCGCACCGCCTTTCTGAACTATTTAATGTGAACATTCTTGAAATTATGCCTATATCTTCTTGACATAGTAATTTGATTAAGTACAATAGATTCGTTCGATATCTTTTTGACAGGAGCAAAATCTCAATGATAAGGAAGCTTTTAAAACATATCCGCGGCTATCAAAAAGCCGCCCTGTTGGCTCCGCTGCTGGTGGTAGTGGAGGTTCTGGGCGAGCTTATGCTGCCCAGTCTCATGGCAGACATCATCAACATCGGCATTGAAGGCGAGGGAGGAATAAATTACATTCTTCGCATAGGTGTCGTTATGATTGTTATCTGTCTTGTTGCCATGGCAGCCGGCGTTGGCAGTGCCCGCTTTGCCAGCGTGGGAAGTCAGGGCTTTGGCGCCAATCTCCGCAAGGCCATGTTCGACAAGGTGCAGGATTTCTCCTTTGCGGACATAGACCGCTTTTCCTCCGCATCCCTGATAACCCGTATGACCAACGATGTTAATAACATTCAGATGCTGGTGAACATGGGTCTCAGAATGGTGATACGCGCCCCGGTTATGATGGCAGTTGCCCTTGTTATCTGCTTTCGCCTTAACGCGAAGCTCACTCTGATACTGGTCGCCATTGTACCCTGCATGGCTCTCGCGGTAGGACTTCTTATGCACACCTGCCATAAGCTCTTTGGCATTTGTCAGAAGAAGATAGACGGTCTCAACGACTCCATTCAGGAAAACCTCATTGCCATCCGCGTTGTAAAGGCCTTTGTCCGTGAGGGTTACGAAAAGACCAAGTTCCAGAAAGCCAACAATGAGCTCACCGGAGCCTTCATCTCCGCCGTCACCAAGGTTGTCTTCATGAACCCAATCATGATGATTGCTTTCAATCTGGCCATCGTTCTCTCCCTCTGGGTGGGCGGCAAAATGGTTGTGGGCGGCAGCATGATCTACGGCGATCTCTATGCCTTTATCACCTATATATTCAATATTCTCATAAGCGTTATGATGATGGCCTTCACCCTGCTCCAACTCACAAGAGCCAGAGCCTGTGCAGAGCGCATCAACGAGGTGCTTGATACTGTGCCCGACATACGCGATGCCGAGGACTCTGCTGACCGCGCTCTCCCCGAGGCACAGGGCAGCGTTGAGTTCAGGGATGTCAGCTTCAAGTACATAGCCACCGGCACCGGTGACGACGTGCTCAGCCACATTGACCTGAAAATAGAGCCCGGCGAGTTTGTTGCCATAGTAGGCGGCACGGGCACCGGCAAAAGCTCCCTTGTGAACCTCATTCCCCGTTTTTATGATGTTACCGGCGGTCAGGTTCTGGTTGACGGCATGGATGTAAGGGATTATCCCATAGCGAAGCTTAGGGAACGCATAGGCATGGTACTTCAGAACAATGTTCTTTTCTCTGGCACCATCCGTGAAAACCTTCTCTGGGGCGACCCCGGTGCAAGCGAGGAGGACCTTGTTACCGCAGCCAAAAACGCTCAGGCTTACGACTTCATAATGAGCTTCCCCGATGGCTTCGATACCTATATCGATCAGGGCGGTGTAAATGTGTCCGGTGGCCAGAAGCAGCGCCTTTGCATAGCCCGTGCCATGCTCAGAAAGCCTGCCATTCTGATTCTCGATGACTCCACCTCCGCTGTGGACAGCGCCACCGAAGCCGCCATAAGGCAGTCCTTCAGCGAAAATCTGAAAGATACCACCGTTATCATTATAGCCCAGCGCATCTCCTCCGTCCGCTATGCGGATAAGATAGTTGTCCTTGATGACGACCACATTGTGGGTCTTGGTACTCATGATGAGCTTATGGCCGATAATGCCGTATATCAGGAGATCTATTATTCTCAGCAGGAAGGAGTTGGTGAATAATGGCTGAAATGAACAAGAACAAAAAGCACGCCGAGGAAGAAAAAAAGCTCCTTGAAAAAGGCAGGTTTCAAAAGCCCAAGGATGTCAAAAAAACACTTCTGCGTCTCATGGCCTACCTCACCAGAAAAAAGTGGCCTTTGGTCATTGTGTTCCTCTGCCTTATTCTGAGCACACTCAGTTCCCTTGCAGGCACCTATATTCTCCGTCCTGTCATCAATAATCTGGCAGGCAGCGGCAGTGTAAGCGAAAAACTCAGCTCTCTTGGTATCAGCATTCTCGTGCTCCTTGTGGTATTCCTTATAGGTGTCATCTGCACCTATATCCAGTCCGCCACCATGGCTGTACTGGCTCAGAAGGCCGCAAACAAGCTTCGCCGTGACCTTTTCGACGCTCTGGAGAGTTTGCCCATAAGCTATTTTGACAAGCACACCCACGGCGAGCTTATGAGCCGCTTTACAAATGATGCCGACAATGTGGCCTTTGCCATGGAGCAGACCATAGTCAATCTGGTATCCAGCGTCCTCAGCTTTGTGGGTCTTGTAGTTATGATGGTGTACACAAGCCCAATACTCTTCCTGATAACCGTAATTATTCTTATCGCTTCCCTCATGGTATTCAAGTTCATGGGTGGACGCTCACGAAACTACTATCGCCGTCAGCAGGCAGCTCTGGGCAAGGTAAACGGCGAGATTCAGGAGATCATAGAGGGATTGAAGGTTGTAAAAGCTTTCACCCACGAGGACATAGCCAAGGCCGAATTTGAAAAGCTGAACAACGAATATCGCGATGCTGCCACCGATGCCAACTTCTTCGCCGG
>JAZNZM010000062.1:0-2035 GCA_045594965.1 Oscillospiraceae bacterium
CTGCTGGCATATGCAGTCCTCGGTATCGCCGGCGCGTTCAATAAAATGCGCTGCGGTTTCTTTGTCGGCACCGTGGTGGGCTGCGTGCTGCGCTTTTTCTGCCACTACGTTACGGGCGCTACCGTTTGGGGCGAGTGGATGCCGGAGGAATTTTTCGGCATGACCATGACTACGCCCTGGCTCTACTCCTTCCTGTATAACGGCTCTTACATACTTATCAATATGCTGGTGGTTATCGTGATCGGTATGGCAGCGTGGAAACAGCTGGGCAAATATATTTGCGGCGGCGACATCGTAAGATGAGCAAAAAGCCGATTTAATGGGAATGTTTGGATAGAATTAGAAAAAACTTAAATAAAAATATTGACATCTGCGGGGGGCATACGGTAAAATACTAAGCTGTATCCCCCTGCAGACTTTATTTTGTCAACTACTTCTCTGCAAGATACGCGGGGATGTTGAGTATTTTTATTTAATTCAGGAGGTGTAAAACACATGCTCAGAACCTATCAGCCCAAGAAGCTGCATCGCCAGAAGGTGCATGGCTTCCGTAAGAGAATGGCAACCAAGAATGGCCGCAAGGTACTTTCCGCTCGCAGAGCAAAGGGCCGCAAGAAGCTCTCTTACTAATTTCCCATGAAATTTACCGTGTCCCTCAATCAAAATTATGAATTCCGCAGAGTATACGCAAGGGGAAGGAACGTAGCCACGCCTCTTGTGGTTTTGTACTGCCGTAAAAACGGTTCAAAAACCAATCGTTTCGGCATAACGGTGGGTACCAAGGTAGGCAAGGCAGTGTACAGAAATCTGATACGCCGCCGCCTTCGCGAGATATACCGCCTCAACGAAGACCGGTTCCCTGCGGGATGGGACATAGTGGCAGTGGCGAGAACAAGGGCTAAGGAGGCTCCCTATGCCGAGCTTGAGAAGCAGTTTCTCAAGGCGGCGGACAAGCTTGGGCTTTTTGCCCGCAAAGAGGGGGAGCAGACTTGAAAAAGCTGTTCTTGTTCCTTATCCGGTTTTATCGGCGGCATATTTCGCCGCTGAAGCAGCCGTGCTGCAGGTTTATACCCACCTGCTCTCAGTATGCCCTTGAGGCTATTGAAAAGTACGGCGCGCTTAAAGGCTCCTGGCTGGCTCTCAGGAGACTGCTTCGCTGCCACCCTTTATGTAAGGGCGGCTATGACCCCGTGCCCTGAATTAAGCAGGCACGGCTCTGAAATGGAGAATTTGTAATGTTATCTGCAATAGCTAAACCCTTTGGCTGGTTGATGCTCGTTCTGTATAACTTCTTCAATGACTACGGTATCGCGATTTTTGCTTTTGCGCTTATCGTCCGTCTGATACTCCTGCCATTCAGTGCCAAGAGTAAGAAGAGCCTTATGCGCTCTACCCGCCTCCAGCCCCTGATGAAGGAGCTTGAGAAGAAGCATGGCGCAAATACCCCCAAGTATCAGGAAGAAGTAGCAAAGCTCTATAAGGAACAGAATATCAATCCTATGGGCGGCTGTATCTGGACGCTCATTCCCTTCCCCATTCTTATCGCGCTCTATCAGGCTATCCGTTTCCCCCTCACCATCATGATGAGAATAGGCGACGAGGCTTATGCCAAGGTTCAGGAAGTTCTCGCTTCTTTGGGCTTTGCCACCTCCAGCGCCAACTCTGCATACATTCAGATAGCCGAATCCCAGTTTATCACCAATAATTTTGAAGCATTCGCCGGTATCAGCGACAAGCTGCAGAAGCTTGACTATACCTTCCTTGGCATGGATCTTGGCGCGAACCCCTCTTTCAAGATTTGGGAGTTCTTTTCCAACGGCCAGGAGCTGTGGCCTCAGATAGGTCTGTTCCTTATCCCTGTCATCTCTGCTGCCCTGTCCTATGTTTCCATGATCATCAGCAACAAGATGAGCGGAAGTACCGCTGCCGAGAATGCAAACACCAAGACCATGACTATGGTAATGCCCCTGGTTTCTCTGTGGATCGGTTTTGCCATGCCCGGCGCTCTGGGTCTTTACTGGATCGCCAGCAGCGT
>JAZNZM010000063.1:0-6533 GCA_045594965.1 Oscillospiraceae bacterium
GCCTTATATGGGTGCCGCTGCCTGCCTCATCATTATCGGTGGAATAGTTCTGGCCGCTCAGGCCGGAAAGCTCGGTATGGACTTCGATGTGGGCTCCGCTTCCAGATATAATGCGGAAAAGGCCGCCGTTCCCGCCGCCCCCGAAATGCCTGCAGCACCCGCAGCTCCTGCAGGATATGCAGAATATGCCTTTGACAGTTGCGAAGAAGCCAATAGCACCGCAGGAATGTTTCCCCCCATGAGCACCGATGCTCCCGAAGCTCCCGCTCCCGAGTGCCCTGCAGAGCCCGAAGCTCCTGCCGAGCCGGAAGCTCCGGCAGAGCCTGCTGCTCCTGTTGAACCATTCTGGGAGTACGAGCCGATAAACAGCTACTCTCCGGGAACAAAGATAGATGAAGCCTTTTACATCACTTACAACGGAAGCGGCTATGCCCCTGTTGGAGAACTCTGTGAAGCTCTTCTTGACTCCGGCTTGGAAGTTAATATGCAAAGCCTTCCCGAAAGAGCCGATGCATGGCTGGGTATGATTTGCGGAAATGAAAACTATGATCTTCGGCTTTACTTTACAGGCAGCTCGGTAATTGTAGAGACCTCGGACCGCTTCTACACCGCAAAAGGCAGTATGGAAGAATTTCTCAGTCTTTTTGGTTGATTTCCGGGAACTTTTTTTGAAATATCCCGTCATACACATGCCTTAAAAAGTCTGTTTAATAAAAATAATATTACACATATTAAGGAGAAACCGACAAAATGAAAAAGATCATTGCACTTATCCTCGCACTTGTTATGATTATGAGTCTCGCTGCCTGCGGCGGCAAGACCACCGAGGAACCCGCCGCTCCCGAAGCTGCTGACCCCGGCAACGAGCCTGCAGCTCCCGGCGAAGGCCCCGACACAGACGAGATGCCCGCCGTTATACCCGATGCCAGCGACAGCGACCTGCCTGTTGAGTATCCCTCCACCGACAGCGACCTGCCCAGCATTGAGTATCCCTCCACCGACTCCGATCTGCCTGCAGGCGACAATCTGCCTCTGAGCATTCTGGAGACCGTCTGGGCCACCTATGCCGACGACGAAAAGTTTGCTGCAGGCGGCGGTGATTATGAGAACATGGTTATGGACGGCCCCGGTGCCTGCGGCCTCAGCGATGCAGAGGGTCTGGACGCTCTCTTCGGCATTCCCGCCGCCTCTATCGGCAGCGTTTCCGCAGCGGCATCCCTCATGCACATGATGAACGCCAACACCTTCACCTCCGCCTGCTATGAGCTCAAGGGCGGCGTTGACGCTCAGGCTTTCGCCGGCGAGCTGAAGGACAATATCCTTGCCCGCCAGTGGATGTGCGGCTTCCCCGAAACCCTTGTCATCATTGAAGTTGAAGGCTGCGTTATCAGCGCTTTCGGCAACGGCGAGATCATCCAGCTCTTCAAGGACAAGATCGCCGCTTCCTACTCCGCCACCGTACTGGTTGAGGAGGCCATTGGCTGATCCTCTCCCACGATTTATCCTTATTCTCCGGCTGATGTTTCAGTCGGAGAATAATTTATACTGACTTTCAGGGAGAAAAACAATGCTTTTTTCAAGTATTCCTTTTCTGTATTATTTCCTCCCCATTGTGTTGATAGTATATCTGGCTGTGCCAAAAAGGGCGAAAAATGCTGTGCTTTTGCTCTCAAGCCTTGTTTTCTACGCCTGGGGAGAGCCAAAATATGTGTTTTTAATGGCCGCCAGCATACTTGTGGGCTATATCTGCGCTTTAGGCATTCATAGAAGCCGGGGCAAGGAAGGCCGTCGCGCATGGCTCATTGCCTCTCTTGTGCTTAGCCTTGGCTTTCTTGCCTGGTTCAAGTATGCGGATTTCTTTGTTGAGTCCTTCAACGCTATCACCGGGCTTGGTATTCCCGCCCTGCGCATCGCTCTGCCCATAGGCATCAGCTTTTACACCTTCCAGATAATCAGCTATGTGATCGATGTTTACCGCGGAGATACTCCCGTGCAGAAGAACATTGTATCCTTTGCCGCATATGTGAGCATGTTCCCCCAGCTTATTGCAGGCCCCATTGTACGCTATTCTGACATTGTAAAAGAAATAGACAACCGCACTGTCACAGTACAGGATGTTGCCGGGGGCATGCGCCGCTTTGTGCTTGGGCTTGGCAAGAAGATAATAATCGCCAATGTGCTGGGCGAGCTCTGCGACGCTTTTCTTGCCTCCGCCGACAGAAGTCTCGGCTTTTGCTGGCTCTATGCCCTCTGCTTCACTCTCCACATCTATTTTGACTTCTCCGCTTACAGTGACATGGCCATAGGTCTTGGCAGAATACTGGGCTTTTCATTCCCGGAAAACTTCAATTATCCCTTTATCTCCCGTTCTATTACGGAGTTCTGGCGCCGCTGGCACATGAGCCTCGGAAGCTGGTTCCGCGACTATGTGTATATTCCCCTTGGCGGGAACCGCCGGGGCAAGGGCAGACATATTTTCAACATCTTCGTAGTCTGGATGCTCACCGGCCTCTGGCACGGAGCTGCATGGAACTTCGTTATATGGGGAATATTCTTCGGAATACTGCTCCTTATTGAAAAGCTCTGGCTGCTCAAGGCACTGGACAAAGCCAAAATCTGGGGTCATATCTATGTTATAATACTGGTGATGCTCTCCTTCGTCATGTTCAACGCCAATGGAGTCAGGGACGGCTTCGCCGTCATCGGCGGAATGTTCGGTGCGGGAGAAGGCATAATAAGCGCTGAGTTTAAATATTATCTCCGCTCCTTCGCTCTTACCATTATTCTCGGTATTATAGGCTCCACTCCCCTTGTCAAAAAGGCTGTTCTGGCAATAAGGGCCACCGAAAAGGGCGAGAAGGTCATTGCTGTCATAGAGCCTGTGTTCCTTTGCGCTGTGCTCCTTGTCTCCACCGCATATCTGGTGGACGGCTCTTTCAACCCCTTCCTCTACTTCAGATTCTAAGGAGGTAACAAGTTTTATGAACGGTAAAGCAAAAAGTATATACCTCGTCTGCCTTCTGAGCCTTGTTTTCTTCGGTCTGAGCCTGTTTGCCATCATCAAGCCCCCCGATGATTACTCCCTTTCTGAACGCAGAAAGCTTGCGCAAATGCCCCAGATAAGCTTCAAAACTCTTCTCAACGGACGCTTTATGGAGGATTTTGAAGATTACAGTCTTGACCAATTTCCCCTCCGTGACAGTTTCCGCACCCTCAAAGCCAATGTGGCAATGCGCCTTATGGGTCAGAAGGACTCGGGCGGCCTTTATATCCATAATGGCTCCGTGGCAAAAATGGAGTATCCCCTGAACGAAAGCTCCATAGAATATGCCGGAAAGGTATTCACCGGCGTTTACGACAAGCTTCTCGCCGAAAAGGCCGGCAAGGTGATGTTCGCCATAGTTCCGGACAAAAACTGCTATCTTGCAAAGGATGCCGGAGCGCTGCACATGGATTACGATGAGTTTTTTGAGAAAATGCGCTCTGTCACAGGCTTTGCCGAGCACATTGAGCTGAGAGATTTTCTCTCCATCGGAGACTATTATCTCACAGACACCCATTGGAAGCAGGAAAGCATTGTTGACGCGGCTCAGGCTATAGCCGAAGCCTTGGGTACCGGCATCCCCGATAAATATGAGCAGGTGAAGCTTGATGAGCCCTTCAAGGGCGTATATTTCAGCCAGCTGGGGCTTTCCCTTGACACCGAGGAACTCTGTTACCTGACGAACGATATTATTGATGATTTTCAGGTTTTTGATTTCGAGAGCAACAAGGCCATTCCCGTTTACAACGAAACTCTTGCTGCCGGGGCAGATCCCTACGAGATGTTCCTCTCCGGTCCCCTCAGCCTTGTAACTATCGAAAACCCCAATGTGAACACCCAAAAGGAGCTTATTATTTTCCGCGACAGCTTTGGAAGCGCCATAGCTCCCCTGCTTGCTCAGGGCTACAGCAAGGTAACCATTATCGACATCCGCTATATCCAGCCCATGATGCTTAAAAGTTTTGTGGACTTTGAAGGTGCCGATGTGCTCTTCCTTTATTCTTCCATGGTGCTGAATAATTCCACAACTCTTAAGGGAATGAACTAAGCCCAACAAAAAAATCCCACACCATGAGGTGTGGGATTTTTTGTTGGGTAATTCAATATCAGCCAAGCATATCCTTGAAGGTAGCGAATGCTGCCTCAGCGTCTTCTGCAGAGAGGATGCAATACATAACATAGTTGCCGACAACTTCATAGCTTGCGTCTTCAACCTTATATTTTTCCTCGGGCATATACTCGTCCATCCAGCTCTGGAGCTTCAGGTCGAGATAAGCCTGAACAGTCTTTTCAACATCTGCAACACTCATATTCTCGCCGGCCTTGAAAATACCGAACTCGTCCACATTTGCGCCGATGGCATTGAGATAAACGGTGTAATCACCAAAGGAGGCGGCATCGGTCTTCATCCAGCCCTTGATCCAGTTGGCATCAACGGCGGTGAGAGCATCGGTCTTGCCGATCTTCTCAGCCACAGCGGCTGCGATATCAGCAGCAGGGACATTCTTTTCCTCGCCGGCCTTGTCACCGCAGGCGCAGAAAAGGCAGGCAACCATAACTACAGCAAGAATAAGGGAAATGCTTCTTTTCATCTTTTTCATATCAGTTCACCATCATTTCTCAGTTATATGCGTGGGTGCGGATATACTCCATAACAACTCCGAAGGTTTCTCCGCTCAGGTGGATACCGTCGCCGTTGTGGGCGCTTTCGGGAAGCACACCGTCCTTCACAAGAACCTCATAGGTATTGAGATACTTGCTGCCGGTGGCTTCAGCAATACGCTCTATCCAGCCATTGGCGGTAAGGATCTTTTCGTTGCTTATGGAATCTATATGCTTGTAGCTTGCGGCTACAGGATAGATTGAGTTAAGGATTATCTTTGTATCGGGGCTTGCGGCCTTGATATTGTTCACAAGGGCAGTGTACTCATCAACAAACCATTGCTCGTCCATGAAGGATACTCCGTTGACGCCGAGGGTAAGCAGCATGATCTCGGGCTTTGCATCTGTAACAGCGTCAATGATGGGTATCTCGGCTCCGGTGGCAGGATATACCACAGTTGCAGTGGACTGATTGGAGAGTGTAAGAGTGCCGCTGGAGGGGGTCCATATCTGGCTGGGGGGACAGAGAGCGTCATATCCCTGTCCATAATAATAGCCGATGCCGTAAGTAGTGGAGTCTCCAAGGAAGATTATTTTATCCAGATATTCTCTTCCCGCGTCCTCGGTTACTCCCAGAATGACTCCGTTCTGCTGGGGAGTCTCAGTGGGCTGGGTAGGTTCTTCCGTCTCGGGATCTCCCACAGGAATCAGAGGATCTGTAAGCTCCTCACCGGGGTTCTGGGGCTGTTCTTCATCATTCTTATTATCGTCTTTATCGTTCTTATCCACCTTCTCAGCCACAAAGGCATCGGAGCCCTTGTAGTTGGTGCAGGAGGTGAAGAGGAACGCAAAAAGACTGAGAACTACGCAAAGTAAAATCGCGCCTTTCCAGGCAATTCCGGAAAGATTTCTTCTGTTTTTCATGGCTGTACTCCTAAGCAGTAATTAAAAGTATTACAACTACATATAATACCATCCAATGCATCAAAATGCCATACTATTTTTCAGGAAAATTAAAAAGAGTGTGCTGTGCACACTCTTTTTAATTTATAGAAACTATCTTATTCCTCGGCTGCAGCCTTGGCCTCTTCGATGACCTTCTGCTGAACGTTGCCGGGAGCCTCTTCGTAGCGGATGAACTTGCAGGAGAAGCTGCCGCGTCCCTGAGTCATGGAACTGAGGTCGATGGTGTAGGAGCTCATTTCGGCCATGGGAACCTCGGCCTCAACGATCTGCATGCCGTCCTCAGCGTTCATACCAAGAACGGTGCCGCGACGCTTGGAGGAAATGTCAGCCATGATGTCGCCCAGGTTTGCATCGGGAATGGTAACCTTCAGCAGGCCGATGGGCTCCATGATGGTGGGCTTAGCCTTGGGAATACCATCCTGGTATGCAAGGCGGGCAGCAGTCTGGAATGCCATATCGTTGGAGTCAACGGGATGGTAGCTGCCGTCATAGAGGGTAGCCTTCAGGCCGACCAGAGGATAGCCGGCAAGAACGCCCTTCTGAACTGCGTTTCTGAGACCCTTTTCAACGGAGGGGAAGAAGTTTCTGGGAACGGAGCCGCCGAAAACTTCCTCAGCAAAGATGAGGTCGTCCTGCTCGTCCTGGGGCTCGAAACGGACCCAGACGTCACCGAACTGACCGGAGCCGCCGGACTGTTTCTTATGACGGCCGTGAGCCTCAACGCGGCCCTTGATCTTCTCGCGGTAAGCCACGCGTGCGGGCTTGAGCTCGGTGTCAACGCCGAAGCGGGACTTGAGCTTTGCGCAGAGAACGTCTACCTGGATATCGCCGGCGCCGGAGATGACCATCTGGTGGGTCTCGGCGTTGTTGACCAGAGTGAAGGAGATGTCTTCCATGTTGAGCTTTGCAAGACCGGCAGCGA
>JAZNZM010000064.1:0-2538 GCA_045594965.1 Oscillospiraceae bacterium
TTCGCCGCCCGCGGGCGATTCGTGAATCGCCCCTACGGGTGCAGGATTCTTTTTTCGGCTACGGGTGCGGTGCATATTTTTCGCAGGGGCACGGTGGGGGCGGCGCAGCAGGCCAAATATCTATTGATATAAATATAAAATAATGTTATACTATATTGATAAAACAAGAAAGAAGCCAATATATGAGCTATAGTGATTGGAAAATTCCATATACCCCTGCTGTGGTGCCCGGGGAGCTGTTGAAAGCGGGCTATTCCCCTCTGCTTTCGGCGGTGCTGAATGTGCGCGGACTGTCCTGTCCCGAAGAGGCCAAGGCCTTTTTGGAATGCAGCGATGCCCTCCTTGGCAACCCTCTTATGATGACGGATATGCCTCAGGCTGTCATGCGCATTACGAGGGCCATTGCCATGGGCGAGAAGGTGGCCGTTTACGGCGACTATGATGTGGACGGCATCACCTCCACCTGCATGCTCACGGATTATCTCCGCAAAAAGGGTCTTGAATGCGAATACTATATTCCCGACCGTATGGAGGAGGGCTACGGCCTGAACACTTCCGCCATTGCCGCTTTGCAGGAGCGCGGTGTAAGCCTCATCATCACCGTGGACTGCGGTGTCACCACCGTGGAGGAGGCCGCTTTTGCAGCGGGTCTGGGCGTTGACATGATAGTCACCGACCACCACGAGTGCCGTGAGGAGCTGCCCAATGTAATCGCCGTTGTGGATCCCAGGCGCCCCGACTGCAACTATCCCAGCCGGGATCTTGCCGGCGTGGGAGTGGCCTTCAAGCTTCTCTGCGCCCTTGAGGGCAGTGCCGAGAAAATGCTGGAGGAATATTCCGACCTTGTTGCCGTTGGAACCATTGCCGATGTTATGCCCCTTGTGGGCGAAAACCGATATATCGTAAAGCACGGTCTTAAAAAACTGATGAGCTCTCCCCGTCCCGGTCTCCGCGCCCTGATTGAGGAGGCCGGTCTTGGCGACAGACGCATCACCGCCACCAACATAGGCTTCACTCTGGCGCCCAGACTCAATGCCTCCGGCCGTCTGGGTCAGGCCAGTATGGCTGCGGAGCTGCTTCTGACGGATTCTCCCCGCACCGCTGCCTCCCGTGCCGCTGACCTCTGCCAGCTGAACCGTGACCGCCAGATGCTTGAAACGGACATCTGGAGGGAAGCTCTGGACATGATTGGCGACGACAAGCCCACAAGCCCCATCGTCCTCTCCTGCGAGACCTGGCATCAGGGCGTTATAGGCATTGCCGCCAGCCGCCTCACCGAGGCCTTCAACGTGCCTGCCATCATGATCTGTCTTGACGGAGACAGAGGCAAGGGAAGCTGCCGCAGCTGCGGAGGCTTCAACCTCTTCGAGGCCCTTTCCGCCTGCTCCGAGCATCTTGAGGGCTTCGGCGGCCACGCTCTGGCCGCGGGCCTCACCATAAAGCGCGAAAATATCCCTGCCTTCACCAAGGCCATAGGGGAGTACTATCTTGAAAACCCCGGTGAGGGCGAAAAGACCCTTGAGATCGACCTCTGCGTGGATTCTCCGGAGCTTCTCACCATGAAGTGCGTGGAGGATCTGGAGCTTATGGAGCCCTGCGGCACCGGCAACGCCCGGGCAAGCCTCTGCATGACCAGAGCCTATCTCAGCAGCGTCACTCCTATCGGCGGAGGACGGCATCTGCGCCTCTCTGTGGAAAAGTTCGGCCACAGCTATGAGTGCGTATTCTTCTCACGCACTGCCGAGGAGCTGGGCATCCGCAGCGGAGACTGGGTGGACATAGCCTTCTTCCCCCAGATAAACGAGTTCCGCTCCCGCCGCAGCGTACAGCTGCTTTTAAGCGACCTGCGCATACATAAAAGCGGCCTTTCCGATGATATTCTCAGGGGCAGCATCGTCCCCTGTCAGGAGACCTCCGCCCCCTCCCGCGATGAGTTGGGCAGCCTCTGGCGCAGCATAATCCACTGCGGCTCAAGGCTCACCATGGCGAAAACCGCCCTTCTGGAGCGCCTCGCCCCACAGATGTGGGACAGCCGCGTCTGCATAGGTCTGAAGGTTTTTGAGGAGCTGGGGCTTATCTCTCTCAGCTTTGACGGGGAGAATATATCCGTCTCCTGCCCTCCCTTCCAGGGGAAGGTGAATCTTGAGGACTCGGAGATACTGAAGAGTCTGGGATAAAAATTGACCCCTGCAATACCCGCGCACCCCGACGCGGGCGATTCGTGAATCGCCCCTACGGGTGATATTTGCAGCCTGTGCGAAAATCCGCACCCCGTAGGGCGGGGGCTTGCTCCCGCCGCTTTTTCGGACAACTCCGCCGCGGGCACACCGTGAATCGCCCCTACGGGTGCGAACCACCGACTTCAAGTCGGATCGTAGCCATGTCGTTCTGTGAGCCAAGGAGTTGTTTCATACATTTGTCTTCCTAAGACCGCTTGGCCTCCGACTTTAGGGCGGGGGCTTGCTCCCGCCGCTTTTTCGGACAACTCCGCCGCGGGCACACCGTGAATCGCCCCTACGGGTGCGAACCACCGACTTC
>JAZNZM010000065.1:0-2741 GCA_045594965.1 Oscillospiraceae bacterium
GGCAGCCTGCCGCCGCACCCTTGTGCAGCTTAAGCCCCAGGCCGTGCTCGTCACCAACCTTTTCCGGGATCAGGTTGACCGCTTTGGTGATGTGAGCGTCACATTGCAGAATATCCGTGAGGGTCTTGAGAAGGTCCCCGAGGCCATTATCTGCACCAACGCCGACTGCCCCCTCTGCTCCAGTCTCTCCGCCCTGCCAAACCCCATCATGTACTTCGGCATAGAGAAATCTGCCGCCTCGGAAAGGGGCAAAGGCGGAGATGTACGCCGCTGCGCCCTTTGCGGCAGCGAGCTTGAATACTCCTACCGCAGCTTCGGGCACCTTGGCGGCTGGAGCTGTACCCACTGCGGCGCAAAGCGCCCCGAGGCTCAGGTCGAGGTGCTTTCGATCCTCTCCTCTTCCACCGACAGCACTGTAAAGCTCAGTCTGGGGGGCGATGAGAGCTTCGTGAAAATCAATCTCCCCGCCCTTTACAATATCTATAATGCCGCGGGAGCCGCCTGCGCCCTGATGGCTATGGGCTTTATTCCCAAGGCTGTCTGCTCCGCTCTCGAAAACTTCTCCTGCGGCTTCGGGCGCATGGAGAGCCTGCCCATAGGCGAAAAGGGCGCAAGAATGATGCTGGTGAAAAACCCCACCGGATGCGAGCAGGTGCTTGACTTCCTTTCCGGCTTGGATGAAAGCTTCAATGTTGTCATTGCTCTTAACGACCGCGCCGGGGACGGCACGGACATTTCATGGATCTGGGAGACAGGCTTTGAGAAGCTTGCCGCTCTCGGCAATAAGCTCAGCGGTGTCAGCGTCTCCGGCATACGCTGGGCAGACATGGCTCTGCGCCTGAAGTACGCAGGCATCAGCGAGGATAAGATAAGCTGCGCAGCCGACTATGAAGCCCTCTGCGATTTGATGGCAGTCAGCGCTGTACCCACCTATATAATCCCCACCTACTCCGCCATGCTGGAGCTTAGAAGCCACATTGTCCGCCGCACAGGCGGAACCGAATTCTGGGAGGGCTGAGAAAATGGAACTTAGAATTTGCCATCTTTATCCCGATGTGCTCAACCTCTACGGCGATGTGGGCAACCTTATCGCCATGGAAAAGCGCCTTCAGTGGCGAGGCATTGGCTGCTCCCTTACTCCCGTGGGAATGGGTGAAAAGGCCGATTTTGATGATTTTGACCTTATTTTCATAGGCTCAGGCCGCGAGGATGAGCAGAAGACCCTTGCTGCAGACCTTATTGAGAACAAGGCCGAGGCTCTTCGCTCCGCGGCTGAGAAGGGTACCGCCATCCTCGCCATAGGCGGCGGAATGGAGCTTTTAGGCAAGTATATTGAGCTTTCCGACGGCAGCCGCATCGAGGGCGCTGCCGTGCTGGACATGCACACAGTTGGCAGCCAACACCGCCGCACCGGGAACTATATGTTCTCCACCCCTTTCGGCGAGGTGGTGGCCTTTGAAAACCACAGCGGCAGCACTTACCTCTCCGAAGCTCTTGAGCCTCTTGGCACGGTGGAAGTGGGCTACGGCAACAACGGTGAGGGCAGCGAGGGTGTGCGGTACAAAAACGTCTTCGGCTCCTACGGTCACGGCTCCCTGCTCCCCAAGAATCCCGCTCTCTGCGATGCGATTCTGAAAGCCGCACTCTCTCTTCGCTATGGGGAAGTGGAACTTATGCAGCTTGACGACAGCTCCGAGCAGACCGCCCATGATTACATGGTAAAGAGGCTGAAGCCATGACAAAGCCCCTCATCTGCATTTCCAATGCTTCAAACCATAACGCAAAGCTAAGTCCAAATGCCACAAGGCAGATAGTCCTCAGCCGGGCTTATCCGGATGCCCTTGCGTCCGCGGGGGCTGTGCCGGTTGTTACAGCTGAGCAGTGCCCGGAGGAGCTTGCGCAGCTCTGCGACGGTCTTGTGCTCAGCGGCGGCGAGGATATTGAGCCGGAGATGTTCGGCGAGACAATTCTCAACGACACAGTTGTGCTGGACACAGAGCGCACAAATTTTGAAGTTCCCCTTATCCGCGCCTTTTTGAAGGAGCGTAAGCCCATTCTGGCAATCTGCCGCGGCAGCCAAATACTCTCATGCCTTCTGGGCGGCGACCTCTGGCAGGATCTTGTTGAGCAAAAGGGTCTCGTCCATATGGACAAGAGCCTGCGCCACGAGATAAGCTGTGCCGAGGGCAGCCTGCTCCAAGCCCTTTTCGGCCCCAGCGTAAAGGTGAACAGCACCCACCATCAGGCCGTGCGCAATGTGGCTCCCGGCTTTTGGGTCACCGCTCTAAGCCGTGAGGGTATAGTGGAGGCCTACGAGCACGAGAGCCTTCCCATCTGGGCAACTCAGTTTCACCCCGAGCGCTTAACCGGCACATGGAGCGACGGCAGCACTCCGGACTTCGCTCCCCTCTTTGAATTTTTCGTCGAGAAGGTCAGGGAATATAAGAATAAATGATTTTTTACCGCCGAGGGAATCTTCTCCCGGCGGTTTTTGTTTGCCCCACCATGCAAATGGGCCTGCGTCCGGCCCCTACAATACATAAATGCAGCTTTCCTTTTCTTGGGGCGGGGTTCCCTCACCCCGCCGTTTTTTTGAAGCTCGCCAGTTTACTTCGCAGCGTTTTTCGATATGTTTTTATCGATAATCAATAAATTTATATTGACAAACAGATAAACATTGATATATTATGAGGGCATACAGGGAAAGGAGCTTTTTGTTATGACCTCAAGACACAAAAATA
>JAZNZM010000066.1:0-2246 GCA_045594965.1 Oscillospiraceae bacterium
CGCCAAGATGCACTGGTTCGGCTCTCTGCTTTCCGGAAGCCGCGGCGTAATTCTGAGAGGTGTCAGCCCCGAGTGGATACTCCGTACCGTGAGTGAGGAGCGCTGCACCATTGTCTGGCTTCTTGTGCCCTGGGCTCAGGATATTCTGGACGCCATTGACAGGGGAGATATAGAGCTCAGCCAGTATGAGCTGAGCCAGTGGAGACTCATGCACATTGGCGCTCAGCCTGTGCCTCCCAGCCTCATAAAGCGCTGGAAGGAAAAATTCCCCTGTCACGAATATGACACAAACTACGGACTAAGTGAGTCCATAGGCCCCGGCTGTGTTCATCTGGGCGTGGAGAATATTGACCATGTAGGTGCCATTGGCGTTCCCGGTTATGGCTGGGACGTAAAGATAGTGGATGAAAACCGCAATGAAGTAAGCAAGGGTGATGTGGGCGAGCTTGCGGTAAAAGGCCCCGGCGTTATGCTCAGATACTATAAGGATGAGAAGGCCACCGCTGCCGTTTTGGATAAGGGCTGGCTTTTCACAGGAGACATGGCACAGCAGGACGAGGAAGGCTTCATTTACCTTGTTGACCGCAAGAAGGATGTCATCATTTCCGGTGGTGAAAACCTCTATCCCGTCCAGATTGAGGACTTCCTCCGCGCCAATGAGCATATCAAGGATGTTGCCGTCATCGGCCTTCCCGATAAGCGTCTCGGTGAAATTGCGGCTGCAATAATCGAAGTTAAGCCCGGCGACAGCCTCAGCGAGAGCGAGGTAAATGCCTTCTGTATGGCTTTGCCCCGTTATAAGCGTCCCCGTAAGATTATCTTCGCCGATGTTCCCCGTAACCCCACAGGTAAAATTGAAAAGCCAAAGCTTCGCAGGATTTATCAGAGCGAAAATCTGGTTGCAAAGCAGGTTGAGCTTGAATAAAGACAAAATAGAACTCCCACGCTGCGTTGAAGCGTGGGAGTTATTCATGGTATTCCGTATGGGTAAGGCTGAATTCTGCACCTGTAGGGCGAGCTGACCTCAGCCCGCCGCATTATTATCAAATGGCTTTGTTTGCCTCCTCACGGGCCTTGTTCATAATGCCTTCCACGTCGGCGCCGTCGATGTCCAGATTCTCGGCCTTTATGCAGAGCGTGTCATGGATGCCGAAATAGCCCTCGCATACTGCCTTGCAATAGTCATAGCCGAAGTTTGCGAATATGGGTCCCCCTGCGGTGGTCACATATATCATCCGATGAGCCCTGCAAAGGCTGATGGGGAAGCCCTCGGGGGAGTAGCGGAAGGTTAGCCCTGTGACGCAGATATGTTCAAAATAGCTTCTGACGGTGGCCGGAAAAATCAGATCCCAGTAGGGAGCGGCAATAACAACAGTGTCCGCCTCGGCAAACTGTCGTGCATAGCGCAGCAGGGGATGGTCAGACTTATTGGTTGACATAATTTCATCGCGCAGCTCAATAAGCTCATTTGTGAGGTGGGGAAGCTCCGCGTCAATGAGCCTGACCTCCTCAATTTCTCCCTGAAGCCGGCCCAGTACGGTTTTTGCCAAATCGTATGTGCGGGACTGAGGCCGCACACAGGCGTTGATAAAAAGTATTTTTTCCATGGGTAATAACCTTTCGCCTGGATGTATTTTCATTTACCTTGGCCGATTGATGGCTCCGGTGCAGGAGCATCCATAGCTCCCTCTGACGAGGGAGCTGTCGTGAAGCGACTGAGGGAGAGATAATAAAAGTAATGAGTAATAGGTAATAAGTAAGAATTGATGTATCGGCAAAGCCGATGAATTTATAATAATCGCGCAGCGATACCTCACCTATTACCTTTTCACTATTACATATTACCTTGTTCTCTCCCTCCGGGTTCGCATTCGCTCACCCACCTCCCTCGTAAGAGGGAGGCATTTTGGTGCGCAGCTATATAATCAGCACTCAAATAAAAAGAGGTATATTAGTTAATCTCAGCTCCGCCCCACTCAACAAGAGTAAAGCCGGTTCTCTCCGTAAACTCCAGCTCCTGCCCGGGAATATCTATAGGTTCATCCAATGCTTCCCATGCCATGAATACACGCAAAACCGTGTAGGGGGCGGGGGAGACGCGAAGGGCGGCATTGTCCGTGTATTGATCACCGAGGAAGGAGATAAGGTTATAGGGATTATTCTCCATACGGGGCAGCCAGTAGATTATGAACTCGTTGGCCTCTTTGTCCGTAAGACCCAGTTTGCGGAGGCTTTCTTCAAGAAAT
>JAZNZM010000067.1:0-5037 GCA_045594965.1 Oscillospiraceae bacterium
CAAGGAGTTGTTTCATACATTTGTCTTCCTAAGACCGCTTGGCCTCCGACTTTGACGAAACCCGGAAGAACCAGTACAAAATACTGATAAAATGCCTTCCGCTCCATGGTTCCTGCCTTCAATTTCACGAGTTCTTCACCCTTTCAAAAAACAGGGAGGAAGTGGACTTCCTCCCTGCTAATTTTAGTTCAGGCTAAACAATAGTTACTTAGCAGAATATCGTTTGGCCGTATCAGCCGGCAGAGCTGGCGCCAACTCTTGCATCGGATGCAGCAAGGCAGTCCTCGAAGGAGATGTCGCCCTGCAGCCATGCAGCGATATCAGCAGCGTTCTCTTCCTGGAAGCCGCCCCAGATGAGCTGGGTGTTACCAAGAGTAACGTCGGTGATCATGCCTTCGGAGGCGTACTTGTCAACGTCGGTCTGGCTGGGATTTGCAAAGGTGGGGGTAACACCGTCGACCATGGAAGCGGTCATGGTGTAGTCAAGCAGCTCGACCAGCAGGTCGGCATCGCCGGTGATGACATCGAGGAATGCATTGACTGCTTCCTGATTCTCAGTTGCGGCAGAGGTCATAACAGTGATGTTGGGCTCGAAAATGAGCTTGGCATCGCCGCTCTGGTTGGGGAAGGGGAAGATACCGAAGTCGAACTCGGGGTCGATATCCAGGAACTGCTGGATGGACCAGGAGCCGGAAACCTTCATTGCGGCCTCACCAAGAACCATCTTGGCATCGCAGGAGGTCTGGTCGAGAGAGAAGGTTTCGGGGAAGGTGTTGTCGAATATGAGCTTGTTGTACTGATATGCAGTCTGAGCCATCTCATCGCTTGCAAAGTTCACAGCACCGGCGCGGAACTGATCGCCCCAGTCAGCAACGTTGTTGAAAACGTCGTTGGTCATGAACTGCATGGTCACGTTACCGATGGACCAGGTGTCCAGCATGTGGGAAGCGAAGGGAACGATGCCCTTTGCGTTGCAGTCATCAATGATTGCCTGCAGCTCTTCGATGGTGGTGGGAACTTCCCAGCCGTTCTCAGCGAACATTGCGCGGTTGTAGTAAACGCCCTGATAGAGTGCATTGATGATCATGCCGTAGGGAGTGCCGTCGATGGTGACGTTGTCAGCTGCGCCGGTGACGCCTCTGGAGATGTACTCCTCGTCGATTGCACCGAGAACATCAAGTGCCTGGTAGGTAGCAACATCCTGAGCCTTGCCGATCATGATGTCGGGCAGACCGGACTGCAGGTACTGCTGCATCTTGGGCTGGAAGTCATTGCCCCAGTCAACGCATTCCCACTCGATGGTGATGTGGGGATACTTGGCGGCCATGGCCTCGTCGATCATGTCCTCAACACCGGCGTCGGTGGTGGACTGACCCCAGAGAACAGTCAGGGTAACGGGTTCTGCTGCGAATGCGGATACACCGCAGGCCATCAGCATAACTGCGGCCAACAGCAGGCTAAGCATTTTTTTCATACTTTTTTCCTCCTTGAATTTTTTGTCGGAAAGTATTGCGCATGAAAATTATAGCATGGGGCCACTTGACAAAAATAGGACAAAACCGAAAAAATCAGTTGTACTTTTTTGAACTTTTGTCTGAAAATATTTTGAATGCATTTGTTATATTATTCATAGCGGGCAAATATACGGCTGAGAAGGAAGCACTGCAAAAGACTCACAGCGCCAAAGCCCAGCACCAGCCATACAAAAATCGCTCTGAGGAAAAATGCTTCGGAGTAAAGGCTGACAAAAAGGCTGAGAAATGTGATGCATATCAGGGAAAAGGTATGCAGGAGATTGCTTCCGCAGAGAATAAGGGAATTTTTAAGACATACCCATGTGCTGTCGTTGAAGCGGGCATTATAGGCAAAAACATAGTGCAGCACGGAAATGTAGACAAGGCATAGAGTGCCGAGAATAATCTTCAACGCAAAGGACAAAGTCCCGCTCAGCTGATTGAGCGCCCAGAAATCCACAGCAAACCACAAGCCGATCACGAGCAATATAAGCCAGAGCTTGGTGCTCTGGATGAAATTTTCACGGAAGCTCTGCCAGTATTCTTTGAAAACATGGCCCTCTTCTCCGCGAAGCAGGCGAAGACTCATGCTGCTGATCGCAGTAAGTGACGCACCTATGGTGAAAACGGGTACACAGCTTAAAACAAAGCATATATTCAGCAGCGCGATATTCCTGACCCATTCAAATACGTTCTGAAGACGGCCCTCAGGCCCAAGCCACCGGTTCATTCTTTCCCTCCTGCGTGTTAAACTGGCTGCGGTACTCTCTCGGGCTCTTGCCCGTGTATTTCTTGAACACCCTGTTGAAATAGGTGTAATCGTTATAGCCTACCATAAATGCTATCTCTGTTAGATTGATATCGCCATTTTCAATGAGAGCACAGGCCTTTTCAATGCGTTTTCTCGTTATGTAGTAGGTCAGGTTTTCCCCTGTTTCCTTACGGAATATTCTCGAGAAATAGGAGCTTTCCACGTTGAATTTTTCTGAGAGCGTGGAAAGGCTGATATCCTCGAAGTAGTTTTTATCCACATAAGCCACCGCCTGACGGACAAGATGGCGGGTAGTATCCGGGGCATAGTCGGTATGGCTGGGGCAGAGATAATCAACCGCTGCCCGGACAGCGGCACTTATGTTTTCAAGGCTAAGTGTCTCAACCGCTTTGATGCAGTTTTCCGTGAGGCCTTCCATGTCCGCCGTGAACTTCTCAGAGCGGTTTTTCATAGCAAAGTCGTTGAGCAGCAAGCCTGTCTCTTTTACAAGCTGCAAAACCTGACTGTATCGCCAGCCTGTGCAATGGACCAGCCCGCTATCCTCCAGCAAAAGCCGGATAACAGCCTGCCTGTTGCCTGAATCCAGAAGCTTTTTCAGCTGCTTTGCATGCTCAGAGCCAAGCATCACTGGGTTATCCGAGAGCTGTATCTCCATGGCATTGATAATCTCGCTGCTCATCTGAAATTTCCGTGAAAGAAGCCCTGCCACAGTCAGCTTGTATGCCCTGTTTATCTGATCAACGCTGAAGCTGTTTGCCGTCATACTGACAGTGATCCATGCATTGCTCCATTGTGAAGCCAAGTCCAGTATTTTTCCGGCCAGCTCCAACCTTTCATGCTCCGGCATATCTGTAATTATCATGAACTCACCGGGCCGGTAAATGTGGTTGAAAACGATGAGCTCATCAATCCGGGAAAGCTGGATTATTTTGGCTTTAAATTCATAGGAAAACTGAGCCAGATCATGGTCGTAGCTGCGCGAAACGGTCTGGAGATTGTGTATCTTTATGAGCATCAGTGCCATATTGTTCATACCCAGATATTGCTGCATAGATGCTGTGGGCAGCGCGCTTGTCTCCCTGTCTCTGACAAGCTGGCTGAACTCGGTGTCACGAAGCAGAGAAGCGGCTTTCTTAACCTTGCGCCCCGCATCCTCCCGGGCAGAGATTATTTCAAGTGCCCTGCCCATGGCCTGCTCCATATCATCGCGGGAAACTGGTTTGAGAAGATAGTTTACGCAGCCGCCCAGAAAACAGCCTTTCACATACTCAAAGTCATCATAGCCGCTGACCACGAAAGACACAAGCTCTGGAAACTCCGGCTGCAGTCGACGCAGAAGCTCCACTCCGTTTATAAAGGGCATATTCACGTCGGTGATCAGGATATCCGGGCGTTCCTGCCGCACACGCTCCAGAGTCTCCTGTCCGTCCTTGGCAGGCTCAAGGCACTCAATACCCAAGGCTTCCCAGTCCAGCATGGCAGCAAGCTTTTTGCGCACCCAGTATTCATCGTCAGCTATCAGCAGCTTATATTTCTTATTCATCAGCGATCACCGCTTTCGTTGTGGGGATGGTCATGGTCACCTTCGTGCCCTTCCCTGCTCCGCTTTCAATTTTCAGGCCATACCTTTCGCCGTGGAGCAGCTTAAGTCTGGCATTTATATTTCTGAGGCCTATGGATGTTCCGGTCGTGGCCGAGTTCAGATCATCGGTCCGCAGGCTCTCGGCTATTGCCCTCTCATCCATGCCTACACCGTTATCTGCCACTGTGACGATAATGTCATCTTCCCTGAGTTTTGCGGAAATATGAACTGTTTTTTCTCCCGCAAAGTTTTTCAGGCCGTGGTTCAGGGCATTTTCCACCAAGGGCTGAAGAGAAAGCCTTGGTATGGGCGCATTTTGCACCAAGGGGTCGATATCGTATATATAACGCACGTTATCATGCATACGTTCGCTCATTATGTATGTATAGTTCTGAAGATGCTCTATCTCCCTTGCCAGAGTGGAAAAAGCTTCCTTGGTATTGAGGGAGTAGCGGAAAATATGAGAGAGCGAATAACTTATCTGGCTGACCTGAGGGCAGTTTTCCATCTCGGCGATGCCTGCCATAGTGTCCAGAGTATTGTATAGAAAGTGGGGATTTATCTGGGCCTGCAATGCCCGGTATTCCGCCTGGTCCAAAAGCCGGATATGCTCCTGCTCTCTTGCCCGGAGTGACTCAAGGCTATCCAGCATTTCATTGACATTGCGGCTGAGAATGCCAAGCTCATCGTTTCTGTCCACTTCCACGCGAAGCTGAGTCTGGCCTTCTTTTATTTTGTCTATGGTTTTCGTAAGCCTGCCCAGCGGCTTTGTCATGCTTCGAAGCACCAGTGAGGTTAGTATGACTGCCACCAGTATCATCACCGCCGCAATATAGGCAAGGCTCATGTTCAGTGCTTTCTGGTTTTGCCTCAGCAGCTCCTGAGACATCAGGGAGTAGGCTGTCAGGTTATATCGGGATTGCTCTGCCTTAAAAAGCTCCGTATCCGGCACAGTCAGCGTCAAATCGTCTGCGTCGGCGGCTTGAGAGATTTCTTCTGCCAGACGGATATAGTCGTCTTCATGCTCAGCAGGATTGCCGATGGAAACCGCCACTCTGTCTCCCGCAGGCTGCAGCCATACGAAAGTATTTTCGTTGGATACGGACTTTTCCATAAGTGTGGACAGAACGCTGCTGTCCACATCGCATACAACGTAGCCAACCGGGCGG
>JAZNZM010000068.1:0-2245 GCA_045594965.1 Oscillospiraceae bacterium
CTGCCCTCGGTGAGATGCTGCACATACTTGTAAAGTCTGCCGTTGCAGCGCGCCTCATCGAATACTCCCAGATGAGGGCCGATCTGTCCGCTCTGGGCAAACCCGTCCCATGACTCCATACCCAAAATCTTCTTGCCAACACAGGTCTCCGCATTGTCCTTTGAGAAACAGAAGCCCTCTTCCCTTCTCTGGCTTTCACGAAGAAGCTCACAGAGAGACATCTTCACATCCTTGTCAAGAAGCTCAATGCCCTCAGGACGGAAAAAGTCATAACGCACGCCTATGGGCGGAAGTTCCAGACCCAATTTATCAAGAACCGAATAGTTTTCTTTCATTGGTATACCTCTTTCCTATAACCAGCCTCCAAGGGCTTGAAATTCTCTCCTGCTTATGGTTTAATACAGTTATCAATGTCAAAACTGGCAATTTTTTACCAATTTTTAGCCTTGTTTTAAGTCATTATAGACTATTGTCAGAAATTTTGCAATAGCTTGACGGCGAAAGCAGGCACATTGACCCATAAACTTTTATTTACACGGCTACAACCACTGATTTATTTGAAGGGAGCAAAAACATGATAAAGCCTATTGAAAACATGAACGGAGCCTTTTCTCTCAAGGGCATGAACGCTGTTATCACCGGCGGCAACCGCGGTCTCGGTCTCGGCATAGCCACTGCCATGGCCCAGAGCGGAGCCAACATTGCCATTCTCTGCCGCGACAAGGCAAAGGCCGCTGAGGCTCTTGCCGAGCTTGAACAGTACGGCGGAAAGTATATGAGCTTCGACTGCGATATCACCAGCATCCCCAGCCTCAAGGCCGCAGCCGAAAAGGTAGTTGCCGAGTTCGGCGGAGTTGACATTCTCGTGAACAACGCAGGTGTTTCCTGCTTCAACGAGCTGCTGGATATGGACGAGGAACTCACCGACTGGTACAATGTTGTGAACACCGACCTCAACGGCACTGTACACACCACCTATGTTTTCGGTAAGATCATGCGCGATGCCGGCAAGGGCGGCAGCATCATCAATATCTCCTCCAACGCTGCATTCATCGTCAACAAGACCCAGCCCATGAGCCCCTACTCCAGCTCCAAGGCAGCCGTCAACCACTTCACTCACTGCATGGCCTGTGAGCTTGGCAAGTATAACATCCGCGTAAACGCCATCGCCCCCGGTTTCTTCAACACCGAGCTCAGCAAGTTCATCCCTGCAGACCAGTACACCTATATCAATAACCAGATGCCCCTCGGCCGTTTCGGCGAGCCCATTGAGGTTGGCGCGCTGGCAGTATACTTCGCCTCCCCCGCTGCCGCACAGATCACCGGCACCGTTCAGGTAATAGACGGCGGATACATCCTCTCCTGCTGAGAGAACATTAAAACAGCTATCGCCTCTGCCTCCGGCAGGGGCGATAGCTGTTTTGTGCCCCTTAACAGTGCGATGTACTGTTTATCGTACACCGTGCATGATAATATCAATTCAGCAGGCAGCATTGACTGCAGTTCCCTTACGGAATAAACTGTTGACATCAGTCTATTACCCAATGCCAGTCTGAAAAAAGTACGGTGGTGAATCAATGAGCGCTATTATGACCTTCACAAAAAAGCTGTTTGATCCTCTGCATCCCGATGCGAGCCTGATCGATATTGAGGATATAGCCCATGCCCTATCCATGCTTTGCCGTGCCAACGGACATTTCCACAGCTTCTACTCTGTAGCACAGCACAGCATAAATTGTATGAAAGAGGCCAAAGCACGGGGCTGCTCCAACGAAGTTCAGTTAGCCTGTCTGCTCCATGATGCCAGCGAAGCGTATATCTCCGACATCACCCGTCCGGTGAAGGAAGAGCTTCCGCAATACAGGGATATTGAAACTCCTTTACAGAAAATGATTTGGGAAAAGTGGCTGGGGAGGCAACCGGGTTCGCAGGAGCTCATTCAGATATATCAAATTGATGACGCTATTCTCGCCCATGAATTCATCAATCTTATGGGTGTTCAGCTTTGCGAAACGCTTCCCTCACTTCAGTCCCTGCCGGAATTTTCTTTCACAGGATTTGAGCAATACAGGGATGAGTTTCTCAGGCTGTTCCGTCAGTTAACATCCGGGGAGAAAGAGTACTTTGCCGTTGGTATAGATTGGATGAAACCCGTATGGCTGGCAGCGGAAATAAACGGAAACACTGTATCATTGAGAAGACACTTCCATATTTCAGGAATCAATAACCACTATCTCAATGCAGA
>JAZNZM010000069.1:0-12691 GCA_045594965.1 Oscillospiraceae bacterium
AGAACGAAGTCCTTGCCGCCGCGGCGGCCTGGGAATGCGCAGAAGTTATGCGCGCCCTGAGGCATGAGGGTGGAGTCATAGGCGATCATATCAGCCCAGATCTTGTAGACGTTGGTGGAGTGGGCAAAGTTGATCATGTCGGGGGTGAAACCGCCGCAGGGACGCATATTAACCTCGAGGGCAATGATCTGGCCGTTCTTACCCAGGCCATCCATGTCCTGAGTGAGACGGAAGAACTCAAAGTGGACAAAGCGGCTGCGTACTCCAAAGGCTTTGACGGTGTCGCGGCCGGCCTTGCGGGTATCCTCGGGCAGGTCACGGACTATGTAGTAAATGGAGTTATCGTTGTTGTTGACTATGTCCATAACGGAGTTGGGGGTTACATTGCCGGTCTCGAAAATGGGCTCGCCATGGCTGTCGATAATGGCATCGTAGGAGTTGACCTCAGCGAAAACGAACTCCTCCATGATGTAAGGCACACCTTCGGGCTTATCCTGCATGAAGTGGACAAGGTCTTCCTCGCACTTGATTTTATAGGTATTGGCAGCGCCCACACCGTTATCGGGCTTGGCGCAGACAGGGTAGCCGACCTTCTTGATGAAACGCTGGCAGCCGGCGATATCGTTTACAAGGTGGTAGCGGGCAACGGGGATACCGGCCTTGGTGTAGTAACGCTTCATCTTGCTCTTATACTTGATGCGGGGCATATCCTCGGTCTTGAAACCGGAGCAGATGTTGAAGTCGGTGCGCAGCTGTGCATCGCGCTCCAGCCAGTATTCGTTGTTGCTCTCAAGCCAGTCGATACGGCCGTGCTTGAAGGTGAAGAAAGCAACAGCGCGGTAAACCTCGTCATAGTTCTCAAGAGATGCTACCTTGTAATACTCATTGAGGCTCTCGCGGAGTTCTGGCATAAGCTCGTCATAGGGGCCCTCGCCGATGCCGAGGACGTTCATGCCGTTATTTTTGAGTTCGCGGCAGAACTGCCAGTAGTTGGTGGGGAAGTTGGGGGAGATAAATACTACGTTTTTCATTTTGTTTCGTGTCAACTCTTTCGTCAGTTATTTTACTTTTTGTGTCTTTTTTGTTTTCGTTTTTTATTTATATTTAATATTTAATATTTATTTTCAGGCTTCAAGGAGCTTGGGCACAAAGTAGGCAACCTGCTTATACCACCAGGGCCAGTCGTGCTGAACATCATGGCCCCAGATGTCTACCCATACATTGATGCCCTTGCGGTAGAATATCTCGCGGAGCTGGAAGCTGGTCTCGGGAACCTCCCAGGGTCCCTGACCTGCGCAGATGATGCCGTAGTTATTATTGATTTTGTCTATGTAAGGGTGGTCGGCAGGCATGTTCTCCAGATAGTGCACGGGGGAATTTGCGTAAACAAGCTCGTCCATATAGCTTCCAAAACCGTACTCGGCGGTGTAAATGCCGCTGAGTGCCAGCAGACCGGTGAAGGTCTCGGGGAAGCGGAAGTAGAAGTTGGCAGCATGGGTTGCGCCGAGGGAGCAGCCAAAGGCGGTGATGCCGGGGTATTCGTCCCAGCCGTTGCATTCCATGCTCATGGTCTGAATGAAGGGGGCCAGCTCATTGACAACATAGCTCACCCATTCCTCATGGCGGCGGATGCGCCAGTAGCTGTCGCCAAACTTGTCGCTCCAGGTTTCCTTGTCTATAGTGTCGATGGCAAACACCATAACCTCGCCGCTCTCAATCCAGGGAGCCCATGCGTCGGTCATCTTGTAGTTTTCAAAGTCATAGAATCTGCCGTCCTGGCAGGGGATGAAAAGCACAGGCACTCCGGCGTGACCGTATACCTTGCACTCCATGTCGCGGCCAAGAGCCTCGCTGTAGCTCTTGAAATACTGCATTTCCATTATAGCTTCTTGCTCTCTTTCTTTTTGTCTTTTTCTGTATTATTATTTTTTATTTATTCATCAAGGTCATAAAAGAGGGTTTCCATGAAGTAGGGTATCTGTTTCTCCCAGCTGGCCTCGCAGTGGTCGCCGTTGGGCACTATGCGGCAGGTGAGATGCACACCCCGCTCGATAAGTCTGCCTGCCACATTTGCAAACTGGCGCTTCATGGCATAGTGATTGCCCAGCTCATTGGAGCCATAATCCATGTAAATCACTGTTCCGGGTGCAATATCAGCATCCCTTAGCATCTCGTCCAGACGCTTTGTGGCAAACCATACGGAGGGCGAAAGGCAGGCCGCTCTGGAAAATGTATGGTTATATATTGTCACAGCAAAAAGGCTCATAAGCCCACCCATGCTGCTGCCTGCAATAAAGGTATGCTCCCTGTCCGGAATTGTGGGATACTTTCTGTCAATAAGGGGCTTGAAACGGTTAACAAGCCATTCCATGTATGTCTGTCCTCTGCCCACCACGCGGCCAACTTCTTCGTTGCGGAAGGTAAAGGGGCTGTACTCGCTTAAGCGTCCGTTGTCGGGAGAATGGTTGCACTCCACAGCGGCGATGATCATGGGGAGCTTGGTTTCATTCACATACTCGGCCATGCCCCAGCTTTTGCCGTAGGTGGCATCGGAGTCGAAGAACACATTGTGTCCGTCAAACATATAGAGCACAGGATAACGAGCCTCGGGATCTTCAAAAGCCTCATCCGGGACATAAATATATGCTCTTCTGGTTTTGTTGCCTGTAAGGGAGGGTATCCTTATACGCCATTTTTTGATCATAAGAAATGGCCTCCTTTCGCCCATAGCAGTCGAGCCTATATATTATCATAGAGAAAAATAAAAGGCAAGAAGTATCTTGAAAAACATGAATTTCTCAAGATACTTCTTGCAAATCAAAGCTCAGTCCTCTTTTATTTCTTCCTCTATTACGGCTATAAACTCCAGAAGCATATCTTTTTGCTCCTGAAGCTCAGTGCACTTAGCGCCAAGAACCTGAGTAACGGAGGCTGCTGTGCTGAGTGAGCTTTCCTGCAGCTCTTCCATGGCCTTTTCCAGATCCGAGCGTTCCTTGTCGAAGGCATCGCAGCGTTCTCTGAGGGTGTCCAACGCAAAACGGATTATCCTCATCCTTCGCTGATACTCCCGCTCCCCTGCTTCTCTGTCCCCTCTGGGCACAGGATTTTTCCACGGCTCACTGCCAAAGCCGCTTTCATGGAAATCGTAGAAATTATCTTCCTCTTCATCAAAAAACGATGCTTCACGAAGACGGCGGATTCTTTCCTGAAGATCAGGTTCAGCGCGGCTTTGTTCCTGAGCTTTATGAATTTCCGGAGGACGCCGAATGGGGCGACGCTCTATACGCGGAGGCCTTGACCACTCATCCTCCTCTTCAGCCATAGGTCTGACAATGGCAAGCCCATTGCCGGTCTCAACAAAATCAAAAGCTCCGGGCATGGGGATGGCTCTGTCTCTCCAGGCATCCTCCGCCTGCATCAGTTTGCCAAGATCGGGAGCATCATCCATAAGGAAAGGATTTGCTCTTACAAACTCTATAACCGCCTCTCGTGGAAAAACAAGATGACGGGAATTCTTTCTGCCATCCTCGTCCTCCCGTTCCAGAGAGCGAAGACGGATATTGTCCTCTCCCCTGCCGATGCCCTCGTTCTTCCAGCGGCGTATGGTGTCCTCACTCTTGCAGAAAAGATTCGAAAGCTGCTTCACGGTATAATAGGCCCGGCTTACTCCGTTTTCGCTTTTATCCATACTCTCAACTGCCTTTCGTTTTTACTACGGTCAGTATAGGTCTTTATATTGTATTTGTCAAGTATAAATATTTATTTGTAGGGTATTGACATGGCACTAATTGTGTATTATTATGGCATCAGTAAAGCATTAGTGCCGCAATAATACTGGAAAGGAGACATATCATGACCAGCAAATACATCCTTCGTCACGAAGAACGGGAACTTCATATTGAGGACTTCGGCTTTGCCCTCCTCTGCGAGGGCAGAGTATTCCTGAGAGAGATACAGACCCACCGGATAAACACCAGCCCCGGTCAGTGCTGGGGAGAATACATTGAGGTGCCTGCAGGTGCTTTTTTGGACGGGGAGTACTCAGAGCGTCCCTGCGAGTTTTGCATAGACGACATCGGAACAAGCCGCACCGTCACTGTTGTGGAAAGCTTTTCCCCCCTGCTCATAAGCTCCGTCACCCATGTGGGCTGCATCGACCTCAGAAATCCTGAGGAATCAGAAAATGGCTGCTTCAGTTACAGAGAGGATAAAGACGGTATAATAATCACCGCCTTCCGCGAGGATAGCAAGGCGCTTCTCATCCCCTGCCGCTATAAGGGTATGACCGTTACAGGTGTAGATCTCCGTGAATGTTCTATGGAAAAGCTTGAAACTCTCATCATTTCCGAGGGTGTTGACAAGCTGGCTCTGGATTTCTCCGATGCCTATGCTCTCAAGCGTTTTGAATACCCCAAGGAGCCCACATTGCTCAGCCCTCTGGACGGCATCAGCGCCACGGCCTGGTTTAAAACAAAAGAGATGAAACCTTTATATATTGCCGATTGCTACTGCGGCACCCCCGGAGGTGGCAGCGGCGGAGTGCGCCACCTTATCATTCCCGAGGGTATCAGAAGCGTTGCTGACGATGCCGACTTCCACTGCTACTGGCACTGCATCAAAACTCCCTCCACCCTGCGAAGCATCGGACGCATGGCTTTCGCCACCTGCCACTGTCTCGAGGAGCTGAACCTCAGTGAAGGTCTTGAGAAGATTGATTTCGGTGCTTTCAGCGAGTGCGGACGCATAAAAAGTCTTTATCTGCCCTCATCTCTCAAGGTTCTTGGGGGTCTCTGCTTTGACAGAACAGCAGTGCTTCATGAGGTCTCCATTCCCCGTGAAAGCTTTGAGGAACACTTTTTCCACAGAAGGATTATTCTTCGCACGGAAGACGGTGAAAAGCTTCTGCAGGACTGCCCACCTCTCCTTATCCCCCTCACCGACCGCGTAAGTTCCTGGCCCGAGGGCGCCCCCTTCACCGCCGCCGGCAGAAGATACAGCAGCCTTAACCAGTTCACCGCCCAGCGCCTTAACTGGGAGGATTACAGCTATCTGGACGTGTACGGACGCAAAACGTGGCTCATAGCCGCTTACGACGACGGCATAATGGGCATAGTCCAGCGCCGATATATAAAGGAGGGCGACTATGTTACTCAGATAGAGCTTGTGGTGGACGGCACCATTATAGTCCGGGAAGGCATAGGAATACTGGATGTGCCACACGCATTGAGAAACATTGCAGCAAGACTTCTTTTCGAACCGGCCATCATATAGTAAAAGGGTTGACGCACACTTTTGCGTCAACCCTTTTGTTATTTGCAATTGATATCGGTTTACATAACTGATTCTACAAATCTCATAAACGCGGCTCTGCCCTCTTCGGTGCATTTATACACACCGGCATGCTCAAGCACTTTGGCAAATACCTTGCCCACTTCCTCACGGAGTATATCTCCGGCGTTTTCCCGAGTGAAGCAATAACGGGAAAGAAGCTCTGCTGTCCAGTCCGCGTGCTTGCCAAGCATTTCGTCACCACGGATATCTCTGCCCTCCAGAATTGCCTTTTCCAACTCAAAAAGCTCTGTTTTCAGTCTTGCAGGAAGTACAGCCAGACCCATTACCTCAATGAGACCGATATTCTCCTTTTTGATATGGTGGAGCTCGGCATGGGGATGGTAAAGACCCATGGGGCATTCGGGTGTAGTGATATTGTTTCTGAGGACCAGATCAAGCTCAAACTTATCCCCGCGCTTTCTGGCTATGGGGGTTATTGTGTTATGCTTTTCGCCCTCTGTCTCAGCAAAGATAAATGCGTCGCTGTCTGTATAGCCGCGCCATGCCAGCAGTATTTTGTCTGCCAGCTCCACAAGGCGTCCGTCATCTTCGGAAGCAATGCGGATAACGGACATGGGCCAGCGCACTATACCGGCTTCCACATCTTCGAATCCGGGGAAGCTGAGAGGCTTCTCAACAGGTGCTTTTTCCATTGCGAAGGTATAGCGTCCTCCCTGGAAATGGTCGTGACTGAGTATACTGCCGCCCACAATGGGAAGATCGGCATTGGAGCCAACGAAGTAATGTGGGAATATCTTTATGAAATCCAGCATCTTGCGGAAGGTGCTGCGGTCTATTTTCATAGGCACATGCTCTCCGCTGAGGGCTATACAATGCTCATTATAATAGACATAGGGAGAATACTGGAAGAACCAATCCTTTCCGTCAATGGTAATGGGGATAATACGGTGGTTTGCTCTGGCAGGATGGTTCATGCGGCCTGCGTAGCCCTCGTTCTCAGGGCAGAGCTGGCACTTTGGATAATCGCTCTGAACGGCTTTTCCTGCTGCAGCTATATCTCTGGGGTCCTTCTCCGGCTTGGAGAGGTTGATGGTGATATCCAGCTCTCCGTAAGGGGTCCCGGTGACCCATTTCATGTCCTTCCTGATACGGTAGGTACGGATATAGTCTGTGTCACGGGAAAACTTATAATACCAGTCGGTAGCCTTTTCAGGGCTTTCATTATACTTCTCCATGAAAGTCCGGCGGACGCAGGAGGGTCTGGGAGTAAGTATTCCCATTATCTCCGTGTCGAAAAGGTCGCGCCTTGTCTGGCTGTCAGCTATAATTCCCTTCTCAACAGCATAGGACAAAATGTCTACCAGAATTTCCTCTATGTCCCGCTCCTCGGCTCCAGCCGGCTCCTGCCAGTCGCTGAGCTCCAATGCCTTCATAAGGCGGTTTACAGCCCAGACGCGGTCACATTGCTCCATAAGATTTCTTTTTTCCGCATAGCTCACAAGCTCTGCAATTGCTTTATATATCATCTCTGTTCGTCCTCTCATTGGCTCAACAGCCATTTGAATACTTCTTCGTTCCACGCCGCCTTCTCCGCAGCGGCATGATCGCAGCCGGCGAGCACATCTATCCTCGCGCTGCCCCCGGCTTCATTTATTCCCGCGGCTATATTCTGCATCGCAGGCAGATAGTGAGTGCCGTCCTGACCTATATTCCCGGCAAAGCCCCATACAGGCACCGCTGCCATGGCCTCATAGTCCAAAGCCTCATCGCAGCCGCAGCTTATAGGCACAGCAGCGGAAAACAGCTCGGGATAACGGCTTATATAATACCATGTGCCTATGGCTCCGCGGCTGTGTCCGGAAATCATCAAGTGCTCAGGATCGACCTTATATTCCTCCGCTGTGTTCTCTATAAGGTGTATCAGCGTTTCCGGTATAGTGCCTGCCGTCCATGACCACACACGGGTATTTGGCATAAGAAGCAGAAAAGGTGTTTCATCGCCATAAATCTCCTCTAATGACTGTCTCAAAGGATTGTTTTCAAGACTTTCAGGCATAGCCCGGTTGCCATCCCCATGCAGGAATATAAGAAGGGGCATCCCCTCCACCGCATTATCCGGAACAACAAGCCAATAGTCCAGATAATCCCCTGTCTCCGGGTCATCAAAGCGCAGGAGATGTGCCCCCGGCTCCATACTCAGTTGCGCGGGTGTCGGCTCTGGGCTTGATGTTGGCTCCGGACTTGGCATTGGATCGGGACTTGGCGTTGGCAAGACCGCAGGGGTGGAAATCGGGGTCTCTAATGGCTCAGGGACTATGGGAGCTTCCTCTGCCTTCACACCGCATGAGCAAAGAAAGCAAAACAAGAAGATAATCGGGATAATTCTTTTCACTGTTTTCCCTCCCTCTCGGCCACATTATATCATCACATATGTAAAAATAAAAGAGCGTTGACAGTCAATAATCAGCGCTCTTTTTCCTTGTTTATTCTTCCACGGAATTCAGCATCTTATAGAGAAGCTCATAGAGCTGCATTGCCTCTGCTTCGCTTAATTTCAGGTGGCAGGACATTGCGGCAGGAACACCGAGAGCCCTGTCCCTCAGTGCTTTACCGGCTTCTGTAGGCTCAACTATCAGTACGCGCTCATCGCTTACACAGCGATATCGATTAACAAGCCCCTTCGCCTCAAGGCTTTTCAATACAGGCGTAAGCGTACCCGAATCCAGATGGAGCTTATGGCCCAGATCACGGACAGAGATTGACTTCTTGTCCCAAAGCACGAGCATCGCTATATACTGGGTATATGTGAGATCAAGCTCCTGCAGGCAGGGCCTGTAAAGCTTGATAACCTCTCTGGACACAGCGTAGAGAGGAAAACAAAGCTGGTTTTCTATCTTAAGAGCATCATATTTATCCACAACTCAACACCCTCGTTTCTTATCTTTTCTTTTTTATTATACAACATTTGAAACAATCATTCAAGAGAGAGCAAGTCATCATAAGTGGTATCCCCTTACATTCAATTGAATCCACCCTTATTACATCCGACAACTCTCCGTCCCAACAGTTCGGTTGCATGAAAAAAGAGCTCCTCTGGCCAAAGACCGGAAGCTCTCATCATATTCCCGAAGAGCGCCGCTCCGATACAGTTGCCTGCACCGAAAGCGGACACTCCCGGAATAGATTTCCCTCATTGGGAACAATCTAAGTGTATAATATTTCCATGAAATATGCAACATCAAAAAATTACAAAAAATTCCGTCTTTTTATGTTATTATTGCAAAATTGGGATAATCCAAGGCAAATTTCCTGAAAAAACGAATCAAATAACACGTTTTGCATTTTTCCCCGGCATATATCCGTCTGACTTAGGTCTGCTTGACAAATCCCGTCTTCCATGGCATTATTGCGTGGAAAAACTGTATGGGAGTAAAACTATGAATTCTCATCTTGAATCTACAAACCAATACCAGCTTGCTTTGAAGGCCGGACGCAAGGCCTACCGCCAAAGCATACAGCAGGGCGAGTATCCCTTTCTGCAGGTATTGGACGAAATAATCGGCGAGGGGATGGCCGCAGGGGAAATAAATCTGGGACTTATCGAGATACCCACCGACAGAATAATCGGCACAAAAAGCCGCGGACGCACCAATGCCTTTGCCTCCAATTTTATGCCCCTTCTCAGTGTTGACAGCGAGTTCGGCATGAAATGGTGCAGTCTCTGCGAGGCGCATCTCAGCGATGAGGGTATAAGAGAGCCTGTGATATGCTATGAGTTTCTGGGGCGCTTTTATGTTCTGGAGGGCAACAAGCGCGTAAGCGTTATGAAGCACTTCGGTGCCACGTCCATCAGCAGTCAGGTCATCCGCATTCTTCCCGGCGAGTCCGACCATTTTGAGGTGCGCGCCTACAGGGAGTTTCTAAGCAGCTATCCCCTAACAAAGCTGTATCAGGTATCCTTTACCCGTCCCGGCAGCTTCCCTAAACTGCAGATCGCTCTGGGCTACGAGCCCGACCATGTCTGGACGGATATTGAGCGGCGGAGCTTTCTCTCCGGCTACTACTATTTTGAGAAAGCTTTCAACAGGCTTGGCGGCAAAGCCCTTGCAGCAACCGTAGCTGACGCTTTGCTTGAATGGCTCAAGGTGTACCCCTTTGACAGCGTAAAAACCCTCAGCAGCACCGAGCTGATCAAAGCTCTGGAAGCCATTTGGGCAGATATAAAAATAATAGGCGTGAACAATGCCATTGAAGTCACAACCGAAGCTCCGCAGACAGAGAAGCCGCCCAAGGTTCTTCGCAGTCTCGGTGTGCTCAACCCCATTCTGGATGTGGCATTTATCCATGAGTTCAGCCCCGAAAGCAGCAACTGGGTGAAAGCTCACGATCTGGGCTCAATCCAGCTTGAACAGGCTTTGGGCAATCATATACGGGTACAGCGCTTCATGGGTGTCGGCAAAGGCGATGAGGCTGTAAAGGCTATGGAGACGGCAATAGAAAACGGTGCAGAGCTTATTTTCACCACCACGGCCTCACTTATAAGCGCCTGCCGCAAAACTGCAGCCCGTCACCCCGAAGCAAAGATACTGAACTGTTCCATCGCCATGCCCTATACAGATGTAAGAAGCTATTACAGCCGCATTTATGAGGGAAAATTCATATCCGGCGCCATTGCCGGCGCCATCAGCAAAAGCGACCGCATAGGCTATATTGCCAGCTATCCCATTTTCGGAGTGCCTGCAGGAATAAACGCTTTTGCTCTGGGCGCTCAGCTTACAAACCCCAATGCCAAGGTTCATCTTAAATGGTACTGCACCGAGGGAGATCCCCTTGATGAGCTTTCCCGTGAGGGTATAGACATAGTATCCACCCTCGATATCCCCCTCCCCGGCTATAAGGACGGGCGCTGGGGAACCTTCCGCATAGAAGGTGACGGCTCCACAAGACTGATCGCTTCCCCCTACTGGGACTGGGGTCCTTTCTATATTCAGATCGTACGCAGTGTTCTTGCGGGTGAATGGGATTCCCCGGCCTTTATGAAGCGCAAGGGACACCCGGTGAATTACTGGTGGGGTATGTCCAGCGGTGTCATCGGTGTACAGTGGACAGAGGCCCTTCCCATCGGCACAAGAATGCTCGCGGACATTCTGAAGCAGGGCATAATCAAGGGCGAGATTTCACCGTTCCGCCGCATTATCGTCTCTCAGGACGGAGCCGTGCGCAATGACGGTGAGTCCGCTCTCAGCCCCGAAGCAATTCTTAATATGGACTGGCTTTGTGAAAATGTTGTAGGCTCCATACCGGAATATGAGGATATAGTTGAACGCTCCCGTTCTATCGTCCGTCTGCAGGGTATTTACCGCGACCGCATCCCCCCTGAAAAGGAGGGTGTGATTATATGAAGATACTCCTTCTTGGCGACAGAGAATCTCCCTTTCTATGGGATTATTACCGTCCGGGAGTGTTGGCAGACTATGAGCTCATCCTTGCCTCCGGAGATCTTGATCCAAACTATCTCTCCTTTATTGTAACCATGGCCCGCTGCCCGGTGCTCTATGTTCACGGCAACCACGACGGCATTTACGAAAAGCATCCGCCCGAAGGCTGCGATTGCATAGAGGATAAAATCGTAAGTATAAAAGGCCTTAGAATAGCCGGATTGGGCGGATGTCTTGAATACAGCGGCGGAGCCCACCAATACAGTGAAAGACACATGGCACGGCGTGTACGCAGGCTTGGCCGCAAGATAAAAAGGCTGGGCGGGGTTGACATAATTCTTACTCACTCCCCTCCTGCCGGCTACGGTGATGCCGATGACAGAGCACACAGGGGCTTTAGGTGCTTCACAGAAATGATGGAGGAGTTCTCTCCCCGTTTTTTTGTTCACAGCCACGTTCATCTGAATTACGGGCACGGAATTCCACGGATAATCGAAAAAGGCAAGACCACAATAATAAATGCATACGAGAGGCATGACTTGGAAATTTGAAAAAGCGCAGCTTATTGGGCAGAACCCTATAAGCTGCGCTTTTATCGTCCTGGACGCACATTGGACAGGATTAATTCTTCCGATAAATGATAAATTGCAGGCGCGAAAAATAGCAGTATTATTCTGTTTTTGAATCTGACTGGGAGGGGACAAGCGAACCGTACGTTTGTCCCCTCAGGCGAAAACAGAAGTGGGCATTCCGCACGGCGCGCCGGGGGGCGACGCGCCCTACGAAAGCGGTATTTTTGATTGTCCCCCAAATGGGGCAGTCATGCGCAGCCGCATAGGGCGGCCTCTAATGTTTAGTTCCGGTTATTATGTTTTAGAGGGGGGATAAGGGACAAGAGGACTGCCTCTGTCTCTTGTGCCTCACATAAGAAATAGTCTTTTTTCTGAAAAAACTAAATGCCAGTCCGGTATAGATCTTTTAATAATTCTCCAACATTCATCATAAAGAGAATCTGAAAAAACTGAAAGTATCAGTCCATTTGCAAAAGCAACCTCCAAGTCACCATATTTTGAAATACTTATTTGAGAAACACTCGTTTCTACTGGCCGTATTCCATTTTCTTCGAATAGTTCGCCATAGTTCATTATTTTACCTTCACTTAAATAAATATTAGCATCATAAGAAGAAACAAGCAGCTCTGATGTGGTAGAATTAACAACCCTCCACGGGGCTTGTATATGAATATCAAATTCATATAAACTATCCCCCAATTTGTTTGTTCTTACCTGCTCTCCAAGCCCAACGCACAACATGTCGCAGGCGTTACCTATGCACGCAACAGGAGCACCTTTTAAGAGATTCAAGTAGCTGAGGACTTGCATACACTTACCTCCTACACAATGTTGAGCATATCTAGTGCAATCTCGTAAATTTCCCTATACCCATATCCTTGACCAGATATTTCTTCATGCAGTCTCCTCGCTTGCTCCTTAGTCAATTCTAAGGCTTTAACTATGGCACGAAATTGGTCGTTTTGATTTTTATTGTTTCTGGGTGCATTACCATTTGAATGGCCCATTCGAGTAAAATTAGAGATATCACTTTCGCTTTTATTCTTTCTATCAAACCAAAGAACAATTGCTTCATAAGCTTCGTTGATCGCTGTTAAAGCATCTCTGTATATTTGCTCTGCATTACAAATTACATAAATAACACCAGCAACAACAATTATAATAAGTCCGGCTGCATCCCCATATGGGTATGGTCCATCACTGTTTGCAAGTTCCTGAGCTATACGCATAGCTTGGTTGTATGCTGCCACTCTTCCCGAAGTATCAAGGTAGTTTGTCGGATTGTTCAAACAATACGCAAACATATTGTAGCCAACGAACCCCTGTCCAGTACTTGCGAACTCATCCGCATTGGTGAATCTACAGACCTCGGGGTCGTAATATCTGCTC
>JAZNZM010000070.1:0-2296 GCA_045594965.1 Oscillospiraceae bacterium
CTGGTTGCCCTCTTCGTCCCAGCTCTGCTTGAAAAGGCCAAAGCGATAACGAAGGCCATAGCCGGTGAGGGGAACTCCGGTGGTAACTGCGGAGTCCATGAAGCAGGCAGCAAGACGGCCGAGACCGCCGTTGCCGAGAGCTGCGTCCTCGATATCCTCAAGATCGGCAAGGTCAACTCCCTTTTCTGCGAAAGCAGACTTCAGCTCGTCAAGGATGCCAAGGTTAAAGAGGTTGGAGTAGACAAGACGGCCGATGAGATATTCGGCGGAGAAGTAGTAAGCGTGGCGCTGGGGGCCGCGCTGGCGCTTGCACTCGGACCATCTTTCGGTTATATTCATCATAATTACCTGACCGAGGCAGTCATGGAGCTGGGCTGCAGTGGCTTCTTCGAAGCTGACGTCCTGCTGCAGCTTGAGGAGAGTCTGGGTCTGGCTTACGATCTGTTTGCAATTGAATTCCATAAGTTCACCTAACATACATTTATTCTTACCCATACCAAACGTATGGACTATCTGTAATATTATGCACTATAGCGTCGGATTTTGCAAGCCTTATTTTAGACCTGCGGTTTTAATCCTATAATTGCAATTATTGCCCGGATGTGCTACCATTCATACTATGAGAAAACATTAGATTATGCGAAAGGAATCTTATATCATGCATATCGGAAACATTGAACCCATGAAGGTTTTCGGCATTTTTAAAACCATCTGCTCCATTCCCCACGGCAGTGGCAATACCAAAGCCCTCAGCGACTGGTGCGTGGACTTCGCCAAGGCACGGGAACTTGAGTATTATCAGGACGAGCTTAACAATGTTATCATCATAAAAGCCGCCACTGCCGGCTATGAGAACGCAGAGCCTGTTATCCTGCAGGGTCATATTGACATGGTATGCCAGAGTGAGCCGGAGCTTAATAAGGACATGACCAGGGAAGGCCTCGAGCTCGCTGTGGACGGTGATTACATCCACGCAATCGGCACAACTCTCGGCGGTGACGACGGCATTGCCGTGGCCATGGCTCTTGCTATTCTGGACTCTGATGACATACCTCACCCCCGTCTTGAGGTGGTACTCACCGTGGACGAAGAGACCGGTATGTATGGCGCTGCTGGCATAGATCTCAGCCCCCTCAAGGGCAAAACTCTAATAAATATCGACTCTGAGGAAGAGGGCATTTTCACAGTAAGCTGCGCAGGCGGCGCGAGAGCCAACTGCTTCCTGCCCGTTGAGAGAAGCAATGCTATGAGCGAAAGCGTAAGCATTGTTATCAGCGGTCTTAAAGGCGGCCACTCCGGCGTGGAGATAGACAAGGGCAGAGCCAACGCCAACATCCTCATGGGCAGAGTTCTGAACATGATGGCTCCCGGCTCCTTCCGCATAGTGTCTCTTGAAGGCGGCAGCGCTGACAATGCCATCCCCTTCCGCTGCGAGGCCGTTGTGGCAGGCGAGAGCAGCGAGATAATTGCCGCTGTTGAAAAAGCCGACGAGATTTTCAAAAAAGAATACAGGAACACCGATGCTAACGTTTCCATAGCTGCCGAGATTCAGCCAATGGCAGATATATCCGTGCTGAATGCCGAGAGTACCCAGCGTGTCTGCGATGCTCTCATGCTTGTTCCCAACGGAATTCGCGCAATGAGCAGCGATATTCCCGGCCTTGTGGAAACCTCTTTGAATCTGGGAATTATGAAGCTTGAAGAGGGGCTTTGCCGTATGTCCTTCGCCCTTCGCAGCAGCGTGGGCAGCCGCAAGGAGGCTCTTAAGACCAAGCTTTCCGCCGCCTTCCGTGTTCTGGGCGGCAGAGTGGAGATCACCGGGGACTACCCTGCATGGGAGTTCAAGCCCGATTCTTCCCTGCGCGACCTGATGATTGAGGTCTACCGCCGTCAGTACGGTGCTGAGCCGGAGGTGCTTGCCATCCACGCAGGCCTGGAGTGCGGCCTTCTCTCCGCCAAAATTCCCGGTCTTGACTGCGTCTCAATCGGCCCCAACATGGAGGATATCCACACCACCAAAGAGCGCATGAGCATCTCCTCCGTCCAGAGGGTTTGGAAATTTGTCCTTGAGGTACTCAGGGAGAGTAAATAACTCTACTTGACAAGCCACACTTGTCAGGTGTATAATCGCTAAAAATTTTGAAAGGAGAACCGACAATGTCCGTTTATTGCCTCAACGCAATGCATTGCAAGTCCGGTATGCCTATGAACTGGCATAATATCGGGCTGACATTGTCGTACTCTTTTTAGGATAATTATCAGACATCAAAAAAAGACGCAGTGCAAGCCAGAACTG
>JAZNZM010000071.1:0-7403 GCA_045594965.1 Oscillospiraceae bacterium
GGTTGAAACCATGTATGAGACCGGACGGGACTTAAACCGCATCTACCGGGAAACAAGTCAGGGCGGTCTGGCAAAGCTGTATATATAAAATCCCGCAGGGATACAAACTAAGGCTTCCCCCCGGGGGAAGCTGTCAGCGCCGTAGGGCGGGGGCTTGCTCCCGCCGCCACTGATGAGGGTCTTGAAAGCGTTTCCCTCATCCGTCACGGCTGACGCCGTGCCACCTTCCCCCAAGGGAAGGCATATAAGGAAAGTGATTTTTTATGATAAATCTCCTCGCCCGCCTGTTCATAAAAGACCGGGAAAACTACAAAGACCCCGCCGTGCGCACGGGATACGGGCTTTTGTGCTCAGCTCTGGGCATTGCCCTTAACATTCTGCTTTTTGCGGGAAAGTACATAGCAGGCATAGTCAGCGGCTCCGTGGCCATTGCCGCAGATGCCGTGAACAACCTCTCTGACGCAGGAAGCTCTCTCATAAGCCTTTTCGGTTTTCGTCTGGCCTCCAAAAAGCCCGACCCCGACCACCCCTTCGGCCACGGCAGAATAGAATATCTCTCCGGTCTGGCCGTAAGCGTGCTTATCATCCTCATGGGCATAGAGCTGGGCAAAAGCTCCGTGGAGAAGATAATCTCCCCCGAGCCTGTCAGTGCCGGGCTTCTCAGCGTGGGCATTCTCATAGTCTCCATAGCCGTGAAGGTTTATATGTGGGCCTATAACCGCTCTGTGGGCAAAAAGATTAGCTCCGCAGCCATGACCGCCACTGCCACGGACTCTCTCTCCGACACCGTCTCCACCGCCATCGTTCTCCTAAGCATGCTCATAAGCCATTTCTTCCATGTGAACATAGACGGCTGGGTGGGCGTGCTGGTGGCGATCTTCATTCTCCGGGCAGGCTACATGGCCGCTAAGGACACCCTCTCTCCCCTGCTGGGCAAGGCCCCCGACAGGGAGCTGGTGGAGGACATTGAAAAGCTTGTTATGAGCTGTCCTCAGGTCTGCGGCATTCACGACCTCATTGTTCACGACTACGGCCCCGGCCGTCTCATAGTCTCCCTCCACGCGGAGGTGGACGGCAGCGGAGACATCTATGAGCTTCACGACGCCATAGATAATCTGGAGCGTGACCTCAAGCAGAAGCTCAGCTGCCTTGCCGTTGTGCATATGGACCCCATTGACCTCCGTGACGAGGTTTCCGCAGCCGCCAGAGAAGCTGTGGCAGAGATGGTGAAGGGCATAGACAGCCGCATCACCATCCACGACTTCCGCATGGTCCCCGGCAAGACCCACACCAACTATATATTCGATGCCGTGCTGCCCATGGATATGCCTGTGAGCGACGAGGACGCGGAGAAGATGATAGAAAAGGCCGTCAGGGAACACTTCCCCAACTGCTACGGCGTTGTAAACATAGACAGAAACTTTGTGTAACTAAGCCCGAAGGGATACAAATTAAGGCTTCCCCTCGTAGGGCGGCCGCTTGCTGCCGCCGTTACTGATGAGGGACAAAACACCTCCTGCATTATTTCCCTCATCCGTCACGGCTGACGCCGTGCCACCTTCCCCGGAGGGGAAGGCTTATAAGGTATTTTATTTTTTTCAAAAGGAGTCCACCCATGCAAAAACGCCGGAACTGGAGTTTAATAATCGGCTGCGCCATCACCGCTTTCATGGTGGCGCTTACTGTCATGGGCTTTTTCTGGACCCCCTATGAGCCCACAGCCATGGACGCCGCCGCCAGAAGCGCAGGCCCCTCCGCTGCCCACATTCTCGGCACGGACAACTTCGGACGGGATATTTTCTCCCGTGTGCTGGAGGGCGCAGGCACAACCATGATAATCGCCGTATCCACCGTTGCAATCGGCCTTGTGCTGGGCATACTCGTGGGCGCCTTCACCGGCTATTTCGGAGGCTGGCTGGACGAGGTGCTCATGCGCGTAAGCGATGTTATCACAGCCTTCCCCAGCGTGCTTATGGCAATGGTGCTTATAAGTCTTCTGGGCACAGGCAAATACAATATAATAATTGCTCTCAGCATTCTCTTCATTCCCTCCTTTGCCCGAGTGGTGAGAAGCGAATTCGCCAAGCAGAAGGAGCTGGACTATGTGCGTTCCGCACGTCTCATGGGCGCCGGAAATATGCGCATCATGTTTGTGCATATCCTGCCCAATGTTATTCCCGTGCTGCTCTCCGCCCTTGCCATCGGCTTCAACAATGCCGTTCTGGCAGAGGCCAGCATGAGCTTTCTTGGCATAGGCGTGCAGCCCCCGGACCCCAGTCTGGGCCGCATGCTCAGCGAGAGCCAAAGCTTTCTCTCCTCCGCTCCATGGTATCCCCTCTCTTCCGGCATCACCATAGTGCTGCTGATTCTGGGCTTCGGCCTGATTTCCGACGGAGCAGCCCGAACAAAATGATCCGAACCCGTTTCTGAAAGCATCTGCGTTGGCAATGTCTCGTCTTCGTCCTTTGAAGGGCGAAAGCCCGTCTGCAGTCCGAAGCCTTACACCGCCTTAGCAGATGCCCTCAGAAATCTACGACTCCGCGGGAGAGGATTTTTTTGTCAGGCAAAATTGAATTATGCAGGTGGGCTAAGGCCCACCAAAGAATTAAATGAAGCATGGCGGAAAAATCCGCCATGCGGAGCGGGTCCGGATTATTCTGTTCGGGCTGAAGGGAGGCAGGAAAGATGCTTGAGATAAAAAACCTTTTCGTTGAATTCACAGGACGCAACGCTGCCGAGGCCGTTCACGGCATTTCCCTTTCCATGGAGGAGGGGGAGACCCTTGGCCTCGTGGGTGAAAGCGGCAGCGGCAAGACCGTTACCGCCCTTTCCGTTGCGGGACTTCTTCGGGGAGATGTGAAGCTCTCCGGAGAGATAAATTTCATGGGCAGGGACCTTCTGAAGCTGCCCCGGAAGGAATGGCGGCAGGTGCAGGGACGGGATATCAGCATGATATTTCAGGAGCCAATGACCAGCCTGAACCCCCTGATGCGGGTTGGCCCCCAGATAGAGGAGGCTCTGCGCATCCATACCCGGCTTTCAGCCCAACGCAGACGGGAGCTGGCTCTGGAGCTTATGGGCAAGGTAGGACTGCCTGAGCCTGAGCTTATTTACAAAAAGTATCCCCACCAGCTCTCAGGCGGCCAGCGCCAGAGAGCCATGATAGCCTCCGCTGTTATCACAGACCCCAAGCTCCTCATCGCCGACGAGCCCACCACCGCCCTTGATGTGACGGTGCAGGCCCAGATAATAGAGCTGCTGAAAAGAATCAATAAAAACCGCGGTGTGGGTATACTCTTCATAAGCCACGACCTGAACGTTGTGCGCAAGCTCTGCAGCCGTGTGGCGGTGATGCATAAGGGCATTATCGTGGAGAGCGGCCCCACAGAGGAAATTTTCAATAATCCCAAGGATGACTATACCAAAGGCCTCATAGCCGCCATTCCGGGAAGAAGGAAAGACTGATGGCAGAAAAGGTTCTGGAACTTAATAATGTGTCCGTAGAATACTCCACGGGAGGAGTTTTCGGCCGCGGCAAGCTGCAGGAGGCCGTCAAAGGCGTGAGCTTTTCCATTGAGAAGGGCGAGATCCTCGGTCTTGTGGGCGAGAGCGGCTGCGGAAAATCAAGCCTCAGCAAGGCAATTCTGGGCATGGTCCCCTACAGCGGAGAGATAATCCACCGCACACCCAGACCCCAGATGGTTTTTCAGGACCCCTACGGCAGCCTCAATCCGGCAAAGACCATAGGCTGGATCGTAGAAGAGCCGCTGCGGCTCTATGGCAAGTATGACAAACATGAGCGCCGCCGCCGTGTGATGGAGATGCTGGAGCGCGTGGGACTTGGCGGCGACTTCTATAAGCGCTATCCCCATGAGCTCTCCGGAGGACAGCGCCAGCGGGTGAGCATAGCCACAGCCTTGATTCGCCGCCCGCGCTTCATTATCCTTGACGAGCCCGTCAGCGCCCTTGATGTAACCATTCAGGCCCAGATTCTGGAGCTGCTCAGAGAGCTTCACAGGGAAAAGGAGCTGAGCTACCTTTTCATAAGCCACGACCTTTATGTGATCCGCGAGCTGTGTGACCGCGTCATGGTAATGAACGGCGGCGAGATAATCGAGCAGGGCACAGTTGACGAGATATTTGAAAATCCTCAGGAGGAATATACGAAGAAGCTTCTGGCGAGTATATAACATATATAATACCTTACAAGGCTTCCCTTGGGGGAAGCTGTCGCGCAGCGACTGATGAGGGACACTCTCACCGCAATCCCGATTCCCTCATCCATCGCTTTGCGGTCCCCCTCCCCCCGGGTGGGAAGGCTTTTTATAAGTCCCGTTTATCGTACACTTGCCGAGTTATTATATGACCATAAAATAACTCAAAGGAGCGGGGACAGATGAAAGGCTATTACACTCAGGCAGGTTATTGGGGCTACTTCGAGGGACGCTATATACTCTTCGCCAGCGAGAAGGATTTCCGGGAGTTTATTGAGGATTGACAAATCCGCGCCCGCCGTGCTATTATTGCGGAGCAATTTAATAAAGGCAGGTTTCCACTACCCTGCCCGCGGAGAAATCCCGCGAACAAAAAATGGAGCATGGCGGGCTTTGCCGCCTTTTGAAGACCGGTTAAACCTCCGTTTTTTGTTATCAAAAAATGGAGGTTCTTTTTATGAAAAAAATATCTTCTGTGCGCCGTCTGGCCTTTTCCGCCCTTGTGGCGGCTGTATACGCCGCCCTCACCATGGCTCTGGGCTTTATGAGCTACAACGGCATACAGTTTCGGGTGGCCGAGGCTTTGTGCGTGCTGCCCTTTTTCTTCCCCTTCACCACATGGGGACTTTTTGTGGGCTGCGTGATTGCGAACCTGCTGAGTCCCGCGGGAATACCGGATATAGTTTTCGGCTCTCTTGCCACCCTCCTTTGCTGTCTTTTCGCGGCAGCTCTGGGCAGGAAAGAGAGTCCCGGCAGCCCTCTCAGGCGCTTTCTTGTGTGTCTCGGACCTGTTGTGAGCAACGCCCTCATCGTGGGGGCGGTGCTGGCATTTACCATAGCCGACCCGGGCATGGGCTTCGGTACTGCCTTTGCCCTTTTCGGAGCGCAGGTGGCTTTTGGTGAGGCTGTTATCATGTTCACTCTGGGTCTGCTGCTTATGCGCACCCTGCCTGAAATGAAGCTCTTTCAGATGCTGAAGGAAAAGCTTTGATATCTCCTGTTTAATGGGGACGGACCCGAAGTTCGTCCCCATTAAATATTTGCTCCCATTTGGCTGCCGCAGATTGCATTCCGGGCTTTTTAATGATATGATGAGTTAAATCAATTGAAGGAGAGTTTTTCGAGTATGAAGCTTCTTATTGCAAAGCGCAACGGCATGAGCGACACAGAGATAGATGCACTGGCAGCCCTTGGTTTTGAAATAAAGCTTGATGGGCTTGACTACCGCCCCTATGATGGGGAGACGGAGGACATTGATGCCGTTATCTGCTATCAGTTTTTCAAGCATAACGACATCCGCCGCTTTCCAAAGCTCAGGCTGATACATCTCACCAGCGCAGGCTTCGACCACATGCCTCTTGACTATCTCCGGGAAAATGGCATAGCTCTCTACAATGCCCGCGGGGTCTATTCCGTGCCGATAGCCGAGTTTGTGCTGGGCGGAGTGCTGCAGCTTTATAAGGAGGCTGCGTATTTCCGTGCTGAGATAGGTCGGGGCGGCTGGAAGCAGCTGGGCAGGCTCCGTGAGCTGGGCGGCAAGAATGTTACCATACTGGGCGCAGGCAGCATCGCCTCCGAGATTTCAAAGCGCTTCACCGCCATGGGCTGCACTGTCACCGCTCTCTGCCGAAATCCCAAGGCCGACCCAAGCTTCGCCGCTGTAAGAGGTGTGGCGGAGCTTGAGGATATTCTGCCGCACACGGACATAATGATATTGGCAGCGCCCCTGAACGAGGACACCCGCCACATCATGAACGAAAAAACCTTCGCCCTTCTCAAAAAAGGCAGCGTTTTTGTGAACATCGCCCGGGGCGGTCTCACCGACACCGGAGCCTTGGTGGATGCTCTCCGCAGCGGACAGCTCTCCGGCGCCGTGCTGGATGTTTTTGAGGAAGAGCCCCTGCCCTCCCCTCACCCCCTCAGAGATATGGAAAACGTTATCATCACCCCCCACAATTCTTTCGCCGGGGAGTATAACGGCACACGCACCTTTGAAATGATGCACAGAGATCTGAAGGAATGGCTGGCAAAAAAGCATGGATAAGCGTATCCATCCAAGGCTAAAAGACTATGATTACAGCCGGACGGGAGCATATTTTATAACGCTGTGCGTTGAAAAGCGCAGACCGCTTCTCTCCACCGTCGTAGGGCGGGAGCAAGCCCCCGCCGTTGCCGAGCTTAGTCGATGGGGCCGTATAGTTGAAACGGAACTTTTGGACATAGAACGCAGATTCCCTCACATTAAAGTAGATAAATATGTGATCATGCCCAATCATGTTCACGCGATACTGATTCTTTCCGAGTCAGCGGCGGGAGCAAGCCCCCGCCCTACGGCGCCGACATTTCCCTGCGGCGCGCCGGTGTCGTCGCGCCCTACGAAAAGGGGAGCCTTATATGGTATTAGTTATGTGATTAATTATTTAATTTAGGAGGAACATACATGAAAAAAGAAGCTATTGAAGTATTGATGAACCGCCGCGCTGTCAGAAAGTTCAAAAGCGAACAGATCACCGACGAGCAGCTGCAGACCATACTGGAGGCCGGCACCTACGCCCCCACAGGCCGCAACCGCCAGACTCCCTGGATAATCGCCATCCAGAACAGCGAGGAGCGCGATGCCGTCAGCCGCCTCAACGCCTCCATCATGGGTGCAAACACCGACCCCTACTACGGCGCTCCCACCATCGTCATCGTTGTGGCCCCCGAGGACGGAGTTTTCGGCAACCTCAACGGCGCCGCCGTTTTGACCAATATGCTCAACGCCGCCTATGCCGTGGGCGTTGACTCCTGCTGGATCCACCGCCCCCTTGAGATGTTCCAGACCGAAGAGGGCAAGGCCATGCTGAAAAAATGGGGCATCACCGAAGACGTTATCGGCATCGGCAGCATAGCTCTGGGCTACGCCGACATGCCCGTTCCCGCCGCCTCCCCCCGCAAGGAGAATTATTACAGAATCATCAAGTGAAACCGGTTTAAAGCCTTCCCATCAAGGGGAAGGTGTCACGGCCTTGGCCGTGACGGATGAGGTGTCCTTAGCCTGAACGATATAATCCAAAGGGACGCACCGCAGAAATACACCTCATCAGTCAGCCGCGTTGCTGCTGACAGCTTCCCCTCCGTAGGGCGTGACGACCTCGGCACGCCGCAGGGAAGCCTTATAAGGAAAAGGAGATATATTTTAATGACCAT
>JAZNZM010000072.1:0-4456 GCA_045594965.1 Oscillospiraceae bacterium
GGAGTAGGCTCCGGGGTGGGTTCAGGAGTGGGAAGTTTATCCACAGTTTCCACTCTGGTTTCACCGCAGCGACTGCAGGTGTAAGTCATTTCGCCCTCATTTTCCTGAGTCGGCTCAAGGCTGAGCCTGCCTTCGTCCCAATCATGCTCAAGGACAGGAACAATATCTGTCACATAGCTCTCGCCGCAGCGGCACATATGCATAGTATAACCCTCGCTGTCGCACCATGGCTCTGTCACGCTGTGAGAAAAGGAGTGTGTATGTACTACGGTGACCTTGCAGTTTCCAACAGTGCCGTTTTCGTCCGTCACTGTAACAAGGGTAGTTCCGGCGCTTTTTGCCGTCACGGTTCCGTCATCGGAAACCTCGGCTATGCTCTCATCTCCGCTGGTCCAGCTCAGCGTACCGTAAGCTCCCTGCACCTCCAGACGGACGATCTCATAATCTTCCATCTGAAGCTCATCAGGAATAACGGTGATGTTTGGCTGAGGTATGAGCTGGGATACATCAACGGAAACTACGCTTCCTCCTTCGTTGGCGTTTTGCTTGAGGACATATTTCAGAGTGCCGTTTATTATGGCACTGCCGAATATATAGCCCTCAGAGGTGTCGGGACTCATCAGAATGCCGTCCTGAAGAGTGTCCAGATTGATACTGCGTATTTGGGTGGAGGTATTGTAATAAAGGTTTCTGCCCTGCAGGCAAAGGCCGGAAAAGCTGCCTATCCAATGGCCGCCTCCCGTCCATGTCTTCCACACGCCAAGATCGGCAATGGCAGTCCTGCTGCCGTCGCTTTTGCTCTGTCTGTAAACGGAGCTGTCAGCGATGTAGTAATAGTATCCGCCGTCATCTATGATGCAGCTCTTCACTTCTGTCCAGAAGGCATTGTCATAGCTCTTGTCGGAGCATACAAGATCCGTCCTGTCCCAGCCGTAGTGGCGCTGGCTGGAATTTCCCCGGTTTGTGGATATAGCTCCATCGCTCAAAAGAAAATGGTCGTGATAAACCTTGCCCAGAGTATCAGGGGTTTTATCATCCCATGTTATATCCATGTGATAGTATTTCCCGTTTACCTTGAGGATGTTCCATGCATGGTTGATGGCATCGCTGCTGGCGACATGGCACTCAATACCCACACGGTTCAGTATGTACATACATGCATAGGCATAGGAATTGCAGACTCCTATACCGTCCAAGAGAATGCCTGCGCTTCTGAAGGAGTTTTCAGGGATCATTACCGACTGGTCATAGGCTCCGGTATATGCCAGATAATCGTGGAGAACGAGAACCTTGTCCACTTCTGTGCCGGCTCTGTTCACAAGGGCGCACACTTTCGCAACTGTAGCATCCACCTTTGCGAAATACTCCGCTGCCTCCTCCGGAGTGAGGGCCGTATTTATCTTGAAATACGAATATCCCGCTGAAGAATAATAGGCAAGCAGTGAAATATCCCCATTGAAATACGGGGAAAAATACTGAAGCATGCTGAGATTGATGTCGGAAGGACTTATTCCGTAGGAATACAGTTCAACGGTGTTTTCCCCGGCAAGAACAGCTTCCTTCACCTTCTCTTCCAGTTCAAAAAGGGTCTGTATTATGTCTGCTTCGCCAAGGGCATAGGCCTTGCTGCTTTTGCGTATCCCCGGCTCTTCATCGGCTATCCTTATAGGTTCCGGAAGTTCAAATCTGCTTTGGCTTACCGGGCAGTATTCGGTGCTCTTCAGGGCAGGCTCCGTGCCGACGGCAGCGTAAGACGGAGCGCACAGGCCCAAAAGCATAGCCGCTGTCAGGGCAAAAACAATAATTCTTCTCTTCATAAACGGGTCTCCTTTGCTGCATGAACTGTGTACAGATATGCTATTATATTTTACATCCCTTTTCTCATTCTTCACAGTAGCAATTATGCACAAAAAATGTCTTTCTGTTTTGTTCTGTCCTAAGCTATCAAGCCGTGATATAATCTCCAAAAGACAGTTAAAGGGGGATTTTCTCCATGAACACCACCCAGATACGATGCTTTCTGGCTCTCGCGGAAACCCTGAATTTTACCAAGGCCGCAGCCAGACTGTATATGAGCCAGCCGGGACTCAGCCGCCAGATAAACTCTCTTGAGCAGGAGCTGAACACCCAGCTCTTTCTCCGCAGTCAAAAGGGCGTCACTATGACCCCTGCCGGAGCTCTTCTGGCCAAAGAGCTGGGCGGCATACACGAGGCCCAGCAGCAGCTTATCCGCCGGGTGCAGACCGTGGGACAGGGCTACACCGGAGAGCTTAGTCTGGGTCTGCTGGAGGGACAGTGGATGGGCGCAGAGCTCACAGAGGTTTTCCGCAGATTCATGAAAAAACACCCCAACATAGACCTTCGTATAAGCAAGGGCTCCTTCGGCGAGCTTAGAAGGCTTTTGCAGGAGGGCAGCATAGATGCAGCTTTCACCCTGCGCTTTGAGCTGGATGATATGGACGGAGTGGACCACTATGTTTACGACCCGGACACTGCCGTTTTTGCCCTGTCCCGCAGACTTCCCCTTGGCCGGAAGGACAACATCAGCATTGAAGATATGCTGCAGGAGACCCTGCTTATGATCTCTCCGGATGACTGCCGCGCCGGATATGAACAGTCTCTGGCTCATTTCCGCTCCGCCGCCGCAGGTCCTCTCACCATCCGTCAGGCCCCCAATCTCACCACAATGATGCTCTGGATAGAGCTGGGTCTCGGAATAGGCGTTATTAACCACCGCTCCTCCATTGCCAGCAACCCCGACATAAGGCTTATCCATGAGGTACCCCTTGGTGACGCCTCCACCTGCCTTGTGTGGAGAAAGGAAAACAACAATCCCGCCATAACACATTTTTTGAATTTAATTAAAAATCAATAGCATTATGTTATGGCCCTACCTGAAAACGGAATTTCACAAAACATATCCCTTTCTATATAATTAAGCCATCGGATAATTATACAGAAAGGGATTATTTGTTATGACAAGTCAGGAAAAATTTGACCACGCAATGAGTCTCGAGCCCTATGCAAGCCCCAAAGACATTCCCGTATTCCCCCATATCTGCACTTTTGCCGCCGTACCCGCTGGCGTAACTCAGGCCGATATTTTCAAAGGCAACGACGCATGGATGGACGCCTACAAAAAGTGCTGCGAAAAGATTGGCTATCCCGATGTGATGTTCCCCCTTGGCCCCAGGACCGTCACCTATATCGAGCAGATGAAAGTGCGCATCCCCGGCCGTGAGCTTGACAACAACGCTCTCTTCCAGTTTATCGAGGAGGAGATCATGCAGCAGAGCGACTATGACCTCATCATCGAAAAGGGCTTCGGTGCATGGCAGACTCCCTTTGTTGCCTCCATCCAGGCGCCACCCTTCAAGCCCCCCTTCCTGAAGTTCAAGGTGCTCAAGGGCTTCATCGGCTGCGGCATGGAGATTAAGAAGAACAAGAAATATTGGGACAGCCTGAACAAGCCTCTCATGTTCCACTCCGGCCCCGCCCCCGCCTTTGACACCTTCTCCATGTCCAGAGGCATGGGCGAATTCTGCTGCGACCTCTATGACTGCCCCGAAAAAGTCAAGGCCGCCTGCGAAAAAGCCACCCCCGAAATTATCAAGACCGGCATCACCGGCGTAAAGAGCGCCGGCGGAAACCGTATCGCAATCTTCGCCATGCGTTCCTCCGCCACCTTTATTTCCATGGAGATGTTTGAGGAATTTGCTTGGCCCTATCTCAAGCAGATGATACTGGGCTTCCATGAGGCCGGCATCACAAGCGTTGTCCACTGCGACGGTAACTGGCTGCCCATGCTCCCCTATTTCAAGGAGCTGCCCAAGGCCTGCTGCATAATCGAGCTGGACGGCGCCACCGACATCTTCAAGGCCTATGAGATTCTCAAGGGCTATCAGGTCATCCGCGGCGTCGTGCCTCCCGCCCTGCTTGCTTTCTCCACCCCCGACAAGGTGAGCGAGTACTGCGAGAAGCTCCTTGACATGGGTATGGAAGGCGGCTTCATTCTCGGCTCCGGCTGCGAAGTGCCCCTCAACTGCAAAGAAGAAAATCTGAAGGCCATGATAAACTCCGTCAGATAAAAAAATCAAGGTACAAATAACTGCTCCCCCTGTGGCAAAGACCACAGGGGGAGCAGTTATTTGCTATACAGGCAGCGCTGCCTTATTTTGGCTTTCAGCCATCGATAACATCACGGACAAAGTTCTGGAACACTCCGGCTTCGGTGGCGTCCTCCACGCATTTCTTAAATGCGGCGGCGGTGGTTTCGTCCAGGTAGCCGCTGCACTCCACCTGGGCAATATTAGCCATTATCTTTCCGGAAACATCCTCGCCGTAGGTGTCGCAGAGGTATTTCATGAAAATATAGCCTATGGGATAGGGATTCTGGCGGTCGGTGTTGAAATAGAAGAAGCGGAAGAAGTCGGCCTTGTACTCCTCGCTGGAGTAA
>JAZNZM010000073.1:0-7683 GCA_045594965.1 Oscillospiraceae bacterium
CATGGCTACGATCCGACTTTGCAGGGCAGCGGCAGCGCCAACTGCGCGGAGCAGACGAATAAAAAGCCAGTTCCATCTATGGAACAGTGGTTGCGGGAGGCCAAGACCGACCCCGGCGCGACGAAGATTGGAATGTATCTCACTCATAACGGCGTGGTGCGGCAGACCGCAAAAGCAAAGGCGAGAGGACTTGACAGCAATGCTGCCGATGTCAGCGGAATGGACTTCGGCTGCGATGAAGCGAAGGTCAATGCGGTCATTGAAGATACATATAAGCTGGAGGGTATTTACTATATCCGCGTCTGGTTCAACGAAGGTCGGCTGCAGGTGGGTGACGATATCATGTATGTCCTTATTGGCGGCGATATCCGTCCTCATGTTGTTGATGCGCTGCAGTATCTTATAGGACGTATTAAGAATGAATGTGTCATTGAAACGGAGCTGCACTGATGGCAGAAATTAAAGATCCCAAGCGCTACTACTACGCAATGCGCAGCCGATATATGCGGGAGCTAAAGCAACTGGGACATAAGTTATCTCTTGCAACATCCGATGAAGAGGACGCACAGCTTTGGGAAAAGTATAAAAAAGTTCTTGAGCGATGGCGTGCTCTGGAAATACCGGAGGGTGTAAAGCACGGAAACCATTCCGCATTAAATACTCAGGTCTTTTGGAAACCGGAATTTAATGACGAATATGTCGAACTGACGCTGCAGTTAAAGGGTTTGTATTCCAAATTGAGCCGGGTTAACTCGGTAGGGGAGCGTGAGGCCCTTGAGGATGAGATTCGTGCGTTGAAAAAGAAGCGCTCATCTGTTACTACATACATTAACAGAGAGACAGGCGAACCTTTTTCTCGCCCGTAGTAGAAGTAACCGTCTTTAAGCTTTTCAAACAAGATAAAACGCCTCGATTTTGTCGAGGCGTTTTTTATGATACAGCTATTGTGTCGAGGTCAAATTTCTAAAGGATGTGGAACTATTCAAAAACCGGCAAACCCTTGGGGCGTAAGGACTTGCATTTGTATGGGATGTGGATTCTCTGGACTGGAAAGACCTGAGCGCGTCAGAAATCACGGAACGGGTGACGGGTAAGGTACAGTCGGGGAGTATAGTTTTGTTCCATAACGCCGCAAAACATACCCCGGAGGCCCTGCCGGGAATAATTGAAAAACTGCTTGGTGATGGATACAAAATCGTTCCTGTGAGCGAAATATTGCTGACAGGGGAGTATGAGATGGATCATACGGGAAAGATGTGTCCAAAAGGAAACGTATAACGTATAATGATAATAATAAACGCCACCGTTTTTTTCCGGTGGCGTTTAATCGCGGGTCGAAAGATTTGTTGGGATATATGAGCAAGTATATCTCCACCGTGAAAATCAAATGACACCGGGTAAGTATTTCTGTTCGGCATGTCCTGTAAAAAAGTTCTGATCCGTTTCAGCCGATCTTTTCCGGTGGTGCTCAGACCTTATGCCACTGCGGTGTAGTGATTGCAAGATGTGACGATGTGTGCATGCCCTGTGTTTAAGCTTGTGACAATATGCAGGACTGATCTTGGAGCAAGTTTGAAGAGGTAAAAGGCTCTCAATTGTTCTTATTGTTCTTGAAGAAGAGAAATATTTTTAATATAATAAATGATAGAAAATCAAACCGAATTCTGAGCTTTGTGATGTTGCTGTGTATGCTGCTGACGACGGAGGGATCTTATTTCGAAGAGCCGACGGCAAAGGGCAACGCGGAACTCGAAACTACGGTTTATTATTACACCCAAGCTGTTGGCGTAACGATGCAGCGCTTGAACGGAAGCTGTGTAACTGAAACCAACAATCTCGGTGACGATTAGTTGTTTGTTATCAAATGTGTTGAATTGTACGCTTTAGTTGTTTGTATTTTTAATAGGAGGGAAGATGCATAATGCGGGTAAACAGCCTTTCAAAAAGTATAATCGCCTTTGTCAGTTGCATGATTATTAGTTGCATTTCAGCTACTTCTGCGTTTGCGGCGGATGGCGCGGTTATTACCGAAAAATCCGGAAATCTCTCTCCCGTTTATGGCTTTGTTGCCATTTTTTCCGTGCTGCTTGTGATTGTGTACCTTTTCTGGGAGAAAAAACGAGATGCTAAATTTATGCTGCTGTATTTCTGTGTGGCTGCGGCCAACTGTGGGTATTTTTTTCTCTCTGTTTCGGACACTCTTTCCGGGGCACTTTGGGCAAACCGCCTTTCTTATCTTGGATGCGTTTTTGCCATTTTGATGATGCTGCTTATTGTGGCAAATGCTTGCTGCATACATCTAAGCAGGCTCACGCTTGGTCTTCTCCTTGGTATCTCAACTGCTGCTTTTTTGCTGGCGGCGAGCGGTGGATGGCTTGATATCTATTATTCATCGGTGCATATTGACAGCATAAACGGAATGACTATTCTGGTAAAAAGCTATGCGCCCTTGCATAACCTTTACACGGCATATATTATCCTGTATTTTGTGATTATGGCGATTCTTATTGTGGTGGCAAAAAAATCCGGTAAAATTGTGTCCACCAAATATGCAATTTTCCTTGCCATGTCCGTGTTTGGGAACATAGCTGTCTGGGGCATTGAGCAGCTTATCAGTATTGATTTTGAGTTTCTTTCTATATCCTATATGGCAACGGAAGTGTTTCTTCTTCTCATGTGTCTTACGATGCGTGATTGCGAAGCTCTGCGTGAAGCCGGACAGAAATGTGAACAAATCGTTATTACTGTACCTACGGATAAGTCTGAAATTGGGTCTGCTTTGCCTCCGGACATCGAGTCTCTTTTCAAAACCTTCAGTGAGCGCGTTACAACTCTGACCGTCAGCGAAAGGGTAATACTGCAGTATTATATTGATGGCTACAGCCTTGAAGAGGCCGCCGCCGAACTTTTTATAAGTGTAAATACCGCAAGAAAACATAGCTCCAATCTTAGACGTAAGCTGGAACTTGGCTCTAAAGAAGAACTTTGTCTTTACATAGAACTCTTCCGCCGGGCCGGACGTCTTGACGAAATCGTGTATGTGAGATAAACAGTGAGAAGCCTAATGGAACGTCAGCACGAAAAACTTTTTACCAACGAGATGCTGGGGCTGTGTGTGGAGATGGAAACCAGGACATCAATATGATGACGCAACGGGCATAATTGATGATAAAGTCTTCAGTATAGAAGCGAACGGATATTTCACCCGTAAACGTAAAATCTTAAAGAGCTTTGGTTCGTATGAACGAATCGAAGCTCTTTTTACATTTGTTGATTATGTGCAGCAGTATGTACAAATTGGAAAGAGATGCTTTATATACCTTGTCTACTCGCGTGAGTATTTTAAGACAATAGGCTGAAAAATACTCACCGTGATTATTGAAAAAAGTCGGTATTCTGAATTATTATATAATCCGGAAGTGTATATTTGCGACAAAAAATCTGATGTGCGGAGGTGAAAAATGAGCTATTTTGCCAAGGAATATCTCGTGGACTGTTCAACACCAGATGAGTTTCGTTTTTCCTGGCGCTGTGCCGAATGCGGTGAAGTTTGGGAGAGCACACCTGTACGTTTCTCAATGTCGGGTGTCATTCCGGCCAGTGACGGCAAACGTATAGTTTACGACACAATGTACCGTAGGGAAAGGGAAGTGGCAATGAACAGGGCAGTAGGGGAGCTGAGATCGCTATTTAACGAGTGTCCAATATGTCGGAGAATAGTATGTGACCGCTGTTTCCTCATTTGTGACGAGCTTGATATGTGCACAACTTGCGCCGAGAAGCTCAATGAGCACGGCGAGCCCGTACTCGCATAAAAACAATAATAACAAAAGTATTAAATGACACAAGTCGTACGATTTGAAAAGAGAAGTTATTTATGGGACTTATTAAAGCTGCGTTTGGTTCTGCTGGCGGCGTTCTTGCCGACCAGTGGAAGGACTATTTTTTACTGCGAGGCTCTGCCTGCCAACGGTTGGAAGTGCATCTGCGGAGCCATGGCCACCGGGAAGTTCTGTCCCGAATGCGGCGATGTGTTCGACGATGGCGATATAGTTTGATACAAATAGATATAATTAAAAGGAGGAAATAATAATGGGTCTTTTTGATGCTTTCAAGAAAAAGAACTGCGATATTTGCGGCGGAGAGATAGGACTTCTCGGCAACCGCAAGCTGGAAGACGGAAATATGTGCAAGCACTGCGCAAAAAAGCTCTCCCCCTGGTTTGACGAGCGCCGCCATTCCACTGTTGAGCAGATAAACGAACAGCTGGCTTACCGCGAGGCAAACAAGGAGAAGGTGGCTGCGTTCCGCACGACCCGTGTTTTCGGAGAGCGCACCAAGGTCTATCTGGACGAGGACGCCGGTGTGTTCCTTGTAAGCGACGACAGGGAGAGCCTCTGGGATGAAACGAACCCCGATGTTATTGCCTTTGCTGATGTCACAGGTGTGGACGTGGATGTGGACGAGGACCGCACGGAGCTACAGCGGGAAAATGCCGAGGGCGAGATGGTGAGCTATAATCCTCCCCGCTATACATACAGCTACGACTTTGAGCTTGTTATCAATGTACGCAATCCTTATTTCAGCGAGATGAGGTTCCGCCTCAATGACAGCAGCGTGGAGATAGAGAGCTTTGGCTCCGGCTTCAGGGCTCCCGGACCCGCGCGTCTTGCAAACAGAGGGAGCGCCGGCTTCAGCCCGGAGAATAACGCCGAATACGCCCGCTATGTCAAGCTGGGTGAGGAGATCAAGGAAGCCCTTCTCAATGTGCGTCAGCAGGCACGGGATGCTTCTGCCGCAGCCGCAGCTCCCAAGCAGGCTGCCACCTGCCCCTGGTGCGGCGCCACCACCACGCCTGATGCAGACGGCTGCTGCGAATACTGCGGAGGAGCCGTAAACAGCTGAGTTTCTGCAGCACCGTATTATCGAAAGGAAACTATTACTATGGCAACTCAAATTACCAATTACCAGTGTCCTGACTGCACGGGTCCGCTGCATTTCGCGGCGGACTCCGGGAGGCTGGAATGCGAATACTGCGGCGGCGTCTACACCGTGGAGGAGATAGAGACTCTATTCGCGGAGAAAGACGCGGCTGCCGCCGAGGCAAAGGCGGCGGCCGATGCCGCAGCAGCCACCGGCAGGGACTGGAGCACGGCTTCCCTTCAGAATGAATGGGGAGAGGATGCAGCCGGAATGAAGGCCTACAACTGCCCCTCCTGCGGTGCGGAGCTGATCTGCGACGAGACCACCGCCGCCACCTCCTGCCCCTACTGCGGCAATCCCAGTGTTGTGCCCGGACAGTTTTCGGGTGCTTTGAAGCCCGACTTTATCATCCCCTTTAAGGTCAAGAAGGAGAAGGCAGTTGCGGCCCTCAAGGAACACTACAAAGGGAAACTGCTGCTCCCCAAAGTCTTTTCCAGTCAGAACCAGATAGAAAAAATACAGGGCGTTTATGTTCCCTTCTGGCTCTTCGACGGCGAGGCCAGCGGCAATGCGACATACGATGCCAGCCGCAGCAGAAGTTACAGGAGAGGCGACTACGAGATCACGGAGACAGACCATTTTGTCGTTGAGCGGGAAGGCTCCATCGCCTTCGAGAAGGTTCCCGTTGATGCCTCCAGTAAGATGCCAGATGATTACATGGATTCCATCGAGCCCTTCGACTACACAAAACTCAAGCCCTTTTCAACCGCATACCTCCCCTGCTACCTCGCCGATAAGTTCGATTTGTCTGTGGAAGACTGCCGTCAGCGCGTTGATACCCGGTTCAACCAATCCTTCAGGGACGCAATGGCCACCACGGTGAGAGGATACACAACGGTTATCCCACGCAGCACTGACATTGAACTGACACCCGGAGAAGTGCACTACGCTATGATGCCCGTTTGGCTGCTCAGCACCAGATGGCACGGCAAGAGCTATCTCTTTGCCGTCAACGGACAGACCGGCAAGGTCGTGGGCGATCTGCCCATGGACAAGGGCAGATACTGGGCGCTCTTTGCGGCGATAACCGCGGTGGCGGGGGCAATCGCCTCCGTTGTCGTGCATCTGGCAACCTGAGAGGAGGGGAATGTATGAAACGTAGATTATCTGTTTTTGTTATTCTCCTTATCCTCGTCAGCCTGGTCTGCCTGCCTGTTCAGGCGGCAGGAGGCAGCTATGTGGTGGATGATGCCGGCTTCCTCAGCGACACCGAGCTTGTCCGCCTCGAAAGCTCCGCGGCCAATGTTTCCGAGAAATTCGGCTGCGGCGTATATATACTCACCGTCCCCGACCTCAACGATATGGGCTACGGCAGCGACCCCTACGTGGCAGCCTATTCCCATTACCACGATAACTCCCTTGGCCTCGGCAGTGACAGAAACGGCATAATCGTTTTCATCAGCGCCGAATACCTTGACTACGCCGTGTTTGTATACGGCGAGGAAGCGGAATACGCCTTTGATGAGTACGGCCTTGAGGAGCTTGAGAATGAGTACATTGAGTATCTCTCCGATCACGAGTGGTTCGATGGCTTTGAGGCTTACATTAAGGGATGCGGCAGATATCTCGCTCTTGCCGCTGAGGGTGAGCCTGTGCGTGAGGGTATGACCGGTTCCGTTGTCCTTGGCATTATCATCGGTGTCATTGTTGCCTTCCTTATTTGCAAGAGCTATAAGAACCAGCTCAAGAGTGTTCGTATGCAAAGCGAGGCGCTGCAGTACAATGCAGGCGGTCTCAACCTCACAAAAGAGCTTGACCAGTTCACCCATACCACTGTGGAGCGCAGAAAAATCAAACAGAAAGATGACGATGACGGCAACAGTGGCTTTACGGTTGCCCGCAGCGGAGGAGGAGGTCACGGTCGAAGCGGCCGCCTTTAATGCGCCGAGAAAAGAAGTAATGAGGAGGAAAGAATATGAGATTCTGTCCCAACTGCGGCTCTCAGGTGCCTGACACTTCAAAGTTCTGCACCGAATGCGGCGAAAAGCTGGCACAGGCAGCAGCCCCACCCGCTCCTGTGGCCGAAGTGCCTGCGCAGCCCGTTTTTGCGACCCCGGCTCCTCCCGCGGAGATAGAGGAAAGACCCGCATATACCCCTCCTGTACAGGCCGATGAGCCCGTTTATGAGGAGCCTCGCCCTGTCTCCCCACCGCCTGGGGAGGCAGCGGAAAGGGCTGCACCCGCCAAAGAAAAGAAGCCCGTCGCCAAAAAGATCTTCCTTTTTGGCGGCATAGCAGTCGCCGTAATTTTAATAATCGTTATTCTCGCTGCCGCCCTGGGCGGCGGAGCGGATGCCGACGACCCAAACCTTGGCATCTACAATGCCGTTTCCTGCGAAAGCATGGGAATTAGCCTTGACTGCGAGGGCGAATGGATAGAGCTTAAGGCCAAAGGCAAGGCTGATATTTTCCTTATGGGTGAAGACTACAGCGGCAAGTGGAGCCTTGAGGGCGAGGAATTCATTCTCACCCAGGCGGGCGATGAATTCAGCGGCACTCTCAAGGACAAGGTTCTGACCATTGACTTTGAGGGACTTGTTTATACCTACGAAAAAGAGGGCTTTACCGCGCCGACCCTGCCCGTGGAGCCGGCAGAGCCAGCAGAGCCGATAGAGCCGGCAGAGCCCGCGGAGCCGGTGGAGCAGCCTCTTGAAAGCGAGTACGAATGGTGGAACGGCGACTGGTACGGCTGGTGGATAGT
>JAZNZM010000074.1:0-6535 GCA_045594965.1 Oscillospiraceae bacterium
CTTTGGTGCGTGGATCAGTGCGGCCGGACTCTTTCTCGTGGCTCTGGGCAAGGGCCCTGTCTATCCCAACCTGGCCCATCTTGCCCCCATCAGCTTCGGCAAGGACATCTCCCAGTCTGTAATGGGAGCCCAGCTTGCCGCCGCCAACGCAGGCGCTATGATCGGTCCTCCCCTTTTCGGTATCATCGCCCGCCATCTCAGCGTGGGTCTCATGCCCTGGTATCTGGCTGCCGCCTTTGTGATAATGTGCCTGAGTCTGCTGAGCACTCTGAAAAATCTGGCAAAGTGAATCAATCCCCGTGTCAATATGGTGTGCACCAAATTGTACGGACAGCGCAAAAAGCCCCTGTAGGAAAATATTGAATTTCAAGATGAGGCCATCGCGCCCTAGGTCGGTGCGTTAAGAAAATGTGCCGGTGGCACATTTTTAGCATCCGACCGCAGCGGCTATGCCGCGAGGAGATAAGCCAGTTGATGGGCTTCGCAGGAGCGGGCATCGCCCGAAAAGTTTTCCCCACAGCATAAAGCTGTGGGGATTTTTATTGACAATAGCTTATCCTTTGCGTTATATTAGTATTATAAGTTATACTTTTCTTACTTTTAGGAGGTATGCAAATGAAGCTAAGCAAAAATGACAGATTCATGGCCACCTTGAAGGTGGGCCCCAAGGGCCAGATCGTTATTCCGAAAGAGGTCCGTGATATGTTCGGCATCGAGCCGGGAGACAGCATGGTTATTCTCGCCGATGCAAAACGTGGCATTGCTTTGGAGCGCCAGAGCTTTCTTACTAAAGTGGCTGACGCTATTTTTGCAGGCAAGGTTGCCGATGAATTCCCTGCATACGAAGACGAACACAACGCAGATTTTGCCGCCGCAATAAAGGAGCTGGACAAAGAATGAACGCAATAGAATGCCGCACTCTCACAAAGCGCTACGGCTCCCTCACCGCCGTAGACGGGCTTGATCTTTCCATAGCCAAGGGTGAGACCTTCGCCCTTCTGGGTGTCAACGGTGCCGGAAAGACCACCGCCATCAAGATGCTGTGCTGTCTTGTGCGTCCCACAGCCGGCAGCGCCTCCCTTATGGGCCGCGACATACTCAGCGAGAGCCTTGCTGTCAAGGAGCTTATCAATGTGTCTCCACAGGAGACCGCTGTTGCGCCCAATCTGAGCGTCCGTGAAAATCTTGAGCTTATCTGTGCTCTTTACGGTCTTGATAAGTCCTCCGGAAAAAAGCGCAGCAGCGAGATGATGGACTCCCTAAGCCTCACTCCCGTGGCTGAGAAGAGGGCAGGAACACTCTCCGGTGGATGGATGCGCCGGCTTTCCATAGCCATGGCGCTGATAACCCAGCCGAAGATACTGTTTCTTGACGAGCCAACTCTGGGTCTGGATGTGCTTGCGCGAAGAGAGTTATGGGAGCTTATTGAAAGCCTCAAGGGAAAGATGACCGTTGTTCTCACAACCCACTATCTTGAGGAGGCCGAGGCTCTCGCAGACCGCATAGGCATCATGGTTTCCGGCCACCTTGTGGCACTGGGCACAGCTGCCCAGCTCAAGGAAAAGGCAGGAAAGGACAGCTTTGAGGACGCATTTGTTAGTCTTTGCAAAGGAGGCGGTGCAATATGAAGGCTCTCGGTTTTGCCCTGCGCAACTGGAAGGAGATGCTTAGAGACAAGCTGACCCTTATTTTCGGTATAGGCTTTCCCCTTGTACTGCTCCTGCTTCTAAGCCTTATACAATCCAATATCCCCGTGGAGCTCTTTGTCATTGACAGTCTCACTCCCGGTATTGTTGTATTCGGCTACAGCTTCATTTCCCTTTTCTCGGCCTTGGTAATAGCCAAGGACCGCTCAGGCTCCTTTATGATGAGGCTTCTCAGCTCGCCCATGAGAGCCGCAGACTTTATTCTGGGCTACACCCTGCCACTTGTTCCCATGTTTCTGGCTCAGGGACTCGTCTGCTTCGCTGCCGCATTTGTTCTTGGCCTTGAGCTGAGCCTGAATGTGCTGCTCTGCATCGCTGTGCTCATTCCGGCAGGCCTTGTGTTTGTGGCCCTCGGCCTTATGTGCGGAAGCATTTTCAGCGACAAGCAGGTGGGCGGCATCTGCGGCGCGCTGCTGACAAATCTGTCAGCATGGCTCTCCGGAACATGGTTTGATCTTAAGTTGGTGGGCGGAGTTTTTGAGGATATCGCCATGTGCCTGCCTTTTGCACGGGCTGTGGAGGCCGGCAGAGCCGCCCTCAGCGGCACCTACAGCAGCATCATACCAAATCTCCTTTGGGTAATAGCTTGGGCTGTGTTGCTCTATGTCTCGGCAATTCTGGTATTCACCCGCAAGATGAAGCAGTAAACAAAGAATATCAAAACCGGCGTTCAAGCTTTGAACGCCGGTTTCATTTAATTATTTCATTTTTCAAAGGCAAGCCTTTTCAGCAGATAGGGTATGCAGTCCTCAAAATCCACACCGTAGTGCTTTTCCTTGCCGCTGTCGATGGTGACGCGGATGCATTCGGCGGTATAGTCAGCAGCAACCATTACGGCCTTGCGCCAGTCCATGCCATTCATCATGGCGCCCACAAAGGTGGAAGAGAATATATCTCCGGTGCCGTGGTAGCTATGAGGGTGCTTGTCGTGGCAGTAGTAGGAAAACTCGCCCGACTCCCCGTCATAGCCCATAACGCCGGTCTTGCCCTCCTTGAAGCTGACACCTGTGAGGATAACATTCTTTGCTCCCATTTCATGCAGAGCCAGCATCAGAGCCTTTACATAGTCAATGTCGCAGCTCTCCCTGTATTCAGTTCCCGTCATGAAGCAGGCCTCGGTGATATTAGGAAGTACGAAGTCCGCACCGGCACAAAGGCTGGCCATGCGGCGTGCAAATGACTCGTCAAAGGCAGGGTAAAGCTTGCCGTTATCGGCCATGGCAGGGTCAACAATTATGAGACTGCCCTGCTTTTTCAGCTTTTCAAACACTCCGGACACTATATCTATCTGCTCGAATGAGCCCAGATAGCCTGTGTACACAGCATCGAAAGTGATGCCCTCGTTCATCCAATGCTCCACAATAGGCTCTATCTCCCCGGTGAGATCCCTGCAGGTGAAGTTTTTGAACATGGTATGTGTGCTCAGCACGGCGGTGGGGATAATGCCGCACTCCACACCCATGGCGGAGATGATAGGCAGGGCCACCGTGAGCGAGCACTTGCCCACGCAGGATATATCCTGAATCGTTACTATGCGTTTCATGTAAAATGCCTTCTTTACAAATTGGATTGATGCTATTATACTATATTCTGACCTTATTAAAATATTCAGTTATTAACTATTTAATAAGACCAGATTGGAGAAAAGCGCATGCTTACTTATTCCTTTGAAAAGCGAGGCAGCGACAGCCTCTACGAATACCTCTACAAGCAGATAAAGGCGGATATTCTCTCCTTTCGGCTTGCGCCCGATGAGAAGCTGCCCTCCAAGCGTGCCCTTGCAAAGCACCTGAATATCAGTATTGTAACTGTTGAAGGGGCATACGGTCAGCTTCTGGCTGAGGGATATATCTACTCCAGACCCAAAAGCGGCTACTATGTGTCCCGTCTGAGCGGCACGCTGCAGCAGCCTCATGAGACCCATGCGGCAGAAGAGACAGCCGAAAGCGCTCCCATATTTGCGGATTTTGTGGGCGCCCACAGTGAAAAAAACTCCTTCCCCTTCCCTGTCTGGACTCGTCTCATGCGCGAGATAATGTCAGATTCCCCCGACAAGCTTATGGTCAGATCTCCATCCGCCGGGGTGACGGAGCTTCGGGAGGCCATCGCCGAACATCTCCGTTCCTTTCGCGGCATGAATGTTCGGCCCGAGCAGATCGTGGTAGGTGCCGGCACGGAATATCTCTACGGACTCATAATTCAGCTTCTGGGCAGAGACAGCCGCTACGGTGTTGAGGATCCGGGCTACAGGAAAATCGGCCGCATTTATGAGGCAAACAGTGTGGACTGCGTCCATATTCCAATGGATGGCAAGGGCATCGACACTGACGCTCTTATAAAAAGCGGAGCCGATGTGCTTCACATATCCCCTTCCCACCACTTTCCCAGCGGCATAGTCACCCCCGTGAGCCGCCGCTATGAGCTTTTGTCATGGGCCTGCTCAGCTCCCGCCCGCTATATTATCGAGGACGACTATGACAGCGAATTCCGTCTTATGGGTAAGCCAATTCCCTCCCTGAGAAGTATTGACCTTATGGGCAAGGTTATTTATATAAATACCTTCTCCAAAAGTCTCTCCTCCACCATACGCATAAGCTATATGGTGCTGCCTGAGGCTCTTATGGAGGAATATGAAAAGCGTCTCAGCTTCTACTCCTGCACCGTTTCAAACTTCGACCAGTACACTCTGGCAGCCTTTATACGCAGCGGTCAGCTGGAGAAGCATATTAACCGCATGCGCAGCCTTTACCGGGCAAGGCGCGACGCTCTTATCGACTGCATAAAGGCCTCAGCCTATTACAGCCTTGTGAAAATCAGGGAAGAGGACGCGGGTCTCCACTTTCTCCTTGAGCTTAATACAGCACTCACAGACAGGGAAATTGTAAGCCGCTGCCGGGAACAGGGACTCCGCGTGAGCTGTCTCAGCGAATACTACCGTGAAAGCGACGGACTCAGCCGAACACTGCTTATCAATTATTCCGGAGTAGACTCCGAGCTTATTCCGGAAGGGGTGGAAAGGCTCTTTAAGTGCATTTTCTCTTGAAAAATTTACCCGACGGTATTAAAATCAAGCTTGCGCACAAAACGCATAACACAAAAAAAGGATAATTTGCTATGGAATCTATAATCAAAATACTTGCCGCGGAGCTGAATGCTCCCGAAAAATATATAGAGAATGTGGTCACCCTTATAGATGAGGGAAACACCATTCCCTTTATCGCCCGTTACCGCAAGGAACTCCATGGCGGAATGGATGACACCGCCCTGCGCACACTGGAGGATCGCCTTGGCTATCTGCGCAATCTTGAAAGGCGCCGTGAGGAAGTGAAAAGCTCCATTGCCGCTCAGGAAAAGCTCACCGACGAACTGATAGCCGCTATTGACGCCGCTTCCACCCTTGCAGAGGTGGAAGACATTTACCGTCCCTTCAAGCCCAAGCGCCGCACCCGCGCCACCATGGCAAAGGAAAAAGGTCTTGAGCCTCTGGCGACACTCCTGCTGGAGCAGAGCCGCGACTGTCCCGCCCCCACCGAGGCCGCAGCTGATTATGTCAACCCAGATATGGGTGTGGAAACTGTTGAGGAGGCTCTCGCAGGTGCCAGCGATATTATCGCAGAAATAGTCTCCGACTCTCCGGAATCCCGTAAACTGCTGAGAGAGAGCCTCATGCGTCAGGCACAGCTCCGGGTTGTGGCCGCGAAAGAGGAAGACAGCGTTTATCGGCTGTACTATGACTTCTCTCATAAATTATGTAAACTTCAAGGGCATCAGGTTCTGGCGGTTAACAGAGGTGAGAAGGAGGAATTCCTCAAGGTAAGTGTCGAGGTTGAAGCCGCAGCCGTGCTTCCCGGTCTTGTGCGCCTTTTTGTCATCCCCGGCAGACCCTCTTCCGACTTCGTCCGCGCTGCTGTTGAGGACAGCTTTAACCGTCTGCTCTTCCCCGCTGTTGAGCGCGAGATACGCTCCTCCCTCACCGATGAGGCCTGCGAGGGCGCCATCCACAATTTCGCTCTGAATCTGAAGCCCCTGCTGATGCAGCCCCCCGTGAAGAACAAGGTGACCATGGGCTATGACCCCGGCTACAGAAACGGCTGCAAGATAGCCGTTGTGGACGGCACAGGCAAGGTGCTGGACACCGCCGTTATTTACCCCACCCAGCCCTACAACAAGGTGGCGGAGAGCAAGGCCACACTCAGCCGTCTTATCCGCAAGCATCGCATTGAAAACATCGCCATAGGCAACGGAACCGCCTCCCGCGAGTCCGAAAAGCTGGTGGCGGAGCTGCTGCGCGAGCACCCCGGTGTCAGCTATATGGTGGTCAACGAGGCCGGTGCCTCCGTCTACTCTGCCAGTAAGCTGGCAGCGGAGGAATTCCCCGAGTACGACGTAAACCTCCGCTCCGCCGTCTCCATAGCACGCAGGCTGCAGGATCCTCTTGCAGAGCTTGTTAAAATAGAGCCCAAGGCAATAGGCGTGGGTCAGTATCAGCACGATATGCCCCAGACCCGTCTCAGCGAGACTCTGGGCGGCGTTGTTGAAGACTGTGTAAACTCCGTTGGCGCAGATCTGAATACCGCATCCCCCTCTCTGCTCAGCTATATTGCAGGTCTAAACAAAACCACCGCAAAGAATATTGTCACCTACCGCGAGGAAAACGGAGCCTTCAGCTCCCGTAAGGAGCTTCTGAAAGTTCCCAAGCTCGGCCCCAAGGCCTTCCAGCAGTGCGCGGGCTTCCTCCGCGTACCCGAGAGCAAGCAGGTGCTGGACAATACCGCCGTCCATCCCGAGAGCTACGCCGCCGCTGAGGCTCTGCTGAAAATCTGTGGCTA
>JAZNZM010000075.1:0-3967 GCA_045594965.1 Oscillospiraceae bacterium
GAACCCACACCCGAACCCACGCCAGAGCCCACGCCTGAACCCACACCCGAACCTACGCCAGAGCCTACACCCGAGCCTACGACCGAACCCACACCCGAACCGATGCCAGAGCAGCCTTATGTGTATCACGAAGAAGTGCCAATACTTATGTACCATGAGGTAAATGACCTTCTCGAAAACAGCCTCTATCTGTCTGTGGATGACTTCGTTTCTCATCTGGATTATTTTGAGGAGAACGGTATTACTCCGATAAGTATGCAGCAGCTTTATGACCATTGGGTAAACGAACTTCCCATACCGGAGAAGCCGATTGTTCTCACCTTTGATGATGGCTATGTTAGCATGTATAACACGGTTTATCCTCTGCTGAAGGAACGGGGCTGGAGCGGAACCTTTTACTGCATCAGCAACAAGCTGTGGCTTGAAACCAGTGTTCAGACGGATATGATAAAGGAAATGGCGGCCAACGGTATGGAGATAGGCAGCCACACAGCCAATCACTGCGCCCTTAATTCACTCACCGGTCAGGAGCTTTATGACGAACTGAGCATTTCCCGGGAAATGCTTATGACCTACTCCGAGTCGGATGTTACCCAGCTTTGCTATCCCTCGGGCAAATATAACAGCGAGACCATGGCTGTTGCCACCGAAACGGGATATCTCTGCGCTGTCACAACTCAGAACGGCTTCGCCTCTGAGTCTCAGGGGCTGCTGCAGCTGAAGCGCCTGAGAGTAAGCAGCGACTGCGGCGAAGCCTGGCTTCAAAGCGTGCTTGCTCCTCTGGGATACTGATATTGCCATTTTTGATGCACAGAAATATAAAAACAGGGAACCAAACCAAGGCTCCCTGTTTTTGCTTTTTTGAGATGCTGGCTTTTGGCGGGTGGATTGCCCGGGAACATATTCCCTGTGGGCTGACTGCGGAAAGCGCCACAATAATTATTCCTTATTCAGAATCAGCGTGATATCGTAGCCCGCGTTGTAAAACTCAAGGCTGTCGGGACTAAGCATTCTGAGGCTGAAGGCCACATCATAGTCTGTGGTGGTCTCTTCATATATGCGGAACTCGCCCTCTTCTATGTAGTAGTATCCGCCGTCACGGAGCACTTCCCATTTGATGGGCAGGTTCAGACTCGTGCAGTCGCCCAGACTGTCGATTACAAGGTCGAATTCGCCATCCTCGGAAACCCATGTGCCCTGCAGTATTATCTGAGCCACTCTCGGCTGATGAAGCAATGCTTCTGCCGCATTTTCAAAGTCGAAAATGGCCAGCAGCTCCGCAACCTGTTCCTCGGGCAGGAACACATCTTTATAACCAAGGGTGCCTACAATCTGGGGAGTGCTCAGGCTTCTGGTGCCGTGGCAGCCCATGGTGAAGCAGAGAACAATATAATCGCGGCTTCTTTCGTACTCCGGGATGAGCATGAAGGAATCCATGGCACTGATATAGTCATTGTTATAGTAATGGCTTTGGGCCTTGATATAAATAAGGTCTGCCAGCTGGGACATAAGCTGTCCAACATCGGAGGTGGCAGAAATCTTTTTAAGTGCGCTGTAGGCTTTGGCGTAATCTTCCTTTTCTATGTATTCAAGAGCCTTGAGATACTGCTCCTCATCGCCCTCTGCCACACTGCCCGCTTCGGCAAAGCCGTTCATGGACGCAAGGCTGTTTTGGTAGCTTAGCTCCGTGAGCTTGGCGGCTGAATCCTTGTAGGACATGCTGCTGAGATAGGTGTATAGCTCTATGGCAGTCTCCGCATCTCCTGCTTCGGCGCATTTTCCGGCTCTGCGATAGTCTGACTCCAAGGCGAAATCTGCGGCCTCTCTGAAATCACCAAGCGCCCGGAAGCCTTCCGCGGCCTCTTCAAATCGTCCGTCCTCCATCATTTCATAGGCTTCCAGATAGGAAGCGGTTTCGGGATCCATGAGCGCTGTGAGCTTTGTTGAGATAATGCAGTCGCTGGCAGCATCAACGCTGCCGCTTTCAAGATAGAGAATTGTGCGAAAATAATTGACGGCATAAATTCCTATAAGAGTGCCCAATACAGTGAGCAGGCCACCGATAACGATGGCAACAATGGCGATAGTGGGCAATCTGCGCCTTTTCTTTCCGGGAGCTTCTGCGGATACAGCGGCTTCAAAAACATTGTTTTCTTCCATGTCCGGCCTCCTTTGCACAGTAACAGATAGCTTGGTGTATTCGGTTTCTTCTTTATTTTTTTTCAAAGTCATATTGGCGCTGATGCAATTTGTCAAAGTATTCGAGATACGCTGGGATATCGTAAACCTTCTTGGAAATAATCGCATCAATAGTCTTTTTCTGGTGAGATGTTAATTTCATATTTTTCTCCGGTTGTGATAGAAATAAATACTCAAATAATTGTATATCCCCAAGATCTTCCCATTCTTATCTTTGCAATTCGCCCTTCATCGACAAACTTTGAAAGAATGCGGTTAGCCGTTGCGGAAGATACATTGAACAATTGACGCACATCTGCATTGGTGATAGTTCCGTTCTTTTTCAAGAATCGCTCAATCTTATACCAACGCAGTTCATCAGTTGTCATTTTTTCGGCGGCACCGGTAGTTTGCACAGCCTCCGACAGTGCTTCTTTTATTGCGGACAGCATAAACTCAATAAATACCGTGGATTTACCCTCACAGTTGGAACGATTGATAGCGGCATAGTATTCATCCTGACGGTCGTGAATAATTGACTCCACCGGGAGCCACGCAAACATAGGCTTCCACTGGGTCAAAAGCAGGGTGTGCCACAGGCGTCCGATTCGTCCGTTGCCATCAGCAAAGGGATGGATCAGCTCTAATTCATAGTGGAACACGCAACTTTTGATAAGTATGTGAAATTCGCTGTCTTTAACCCAATCCAGTAGCTCCACAACTAATCCTGGCACATAATCCGAGAGTGTTCCGAAGTGCAGAATATTGCCTTGCCTGTCTACCACGCCCACCTGGCCAGCACGGAAACAACCGGATTCCTCCGTCAAGCCTTTTGTCATAACCCCATGAGCATTCAACAGGTCATCAACGGAATAGGGGTTCAGCGAGTCCATCATCTCGTAGATTTCATAGGCATTTTTTACCTCCGCAATGTCCTTGGGAGGCGCAATCACCCGCTTGCCATTCAGCACAGCGGTGACCTGTTCCAAGCTTAAAGTGTTCTGCTCAATAGCAAGGGAGGAATATATGGTGCGGATTCGATTGGTTCGGCGCAGCATTGGGTTTGCGGTCAGTCCCGATGCTGCGTTAACTTGTCCAACCAGTTCTGCAATCGCGGCGATTTCATCAAGAATGGATGTTGTAATCTCAAAGGGTGGTTTCTTGTTGTACATAACACATCACCTTGTACTTATCATATCATTTCATCACTCATTTATCAACCATAAATGAGTGATGAAATGATTGATGAAAATAGGCATCCACTTCTTACAAAAATTCAGTAAATTGATTTTTATTATAATCAACACCATAATTTGCATAGGGGCTATGTATAGGGAAGAATACATCGTGTTCTTCATCAAAAACGGCTTTGTCTACGTCAACTGCGGTGCACGCTCTCGCGGCGCCGGCGAAAACGGTGAGGGCAAGGCTCCGGCTCCCGTTGTTGACCTCAAGAGTTCGGTACGAACGCTTCGTCTTAATGCCGAAATAATCCCCGGTGACGAGGAGAAAATCGTGTCTCTCGGCACCTCCGGAGCCGGAGAGATGAGCTCCATACTCGGCGCCAGCGGCAATATGGAAGAATACTGGCCTTATCTCTATAAAAACGGTGCCCCCGGCGTGGAGTATGACGAAACCACGGACACATATAGCTCTACAATCGACGATGACATCTTTGCTGCCATGTGCTATTGCCCCATTGTCTATTCCGAAAATGGATCAGTACAACACAAAGGCACCTAGAAAATGACTTGATTCCACAAGTGTGAGTAGTCAAATTTTATCCGGA
>JAZNZM010000076.1:0-5433 GCA_045594965.1 Oscillospiraceae bacterium
CCCGGCCGGCCCATCGGGTCGATGTGGGCATCGACCCCTGCGAAAGATATTCACTAAACCCGTAGGGCGGGGGCTTGCTCCCGCCGAAAAAAGAATCCTGCACCCGTAGGGGCGATTCATGAATCGCCCGCGGGCGGCGAAACGTCGCCCCAAGGGAAACGAAGGCACTGCATCCGCAGGGCGGGCTGCCCTCAATCGCAGCAGACGAATTCCACCAGTCGCAGCTCCTGAGGAGCCAGGACAGCGGAATACTCAAGACTTCCGGACTTCACCGCGGCGCGGCTCACCCGCTTTTCCGGCAGGCTGGCCTTACGCAGATACTCCGTATCCTCCCCATCCGTCTCCTGAGCACCCATACGCAGCCATGCGTCAAAACAGCTGCCATGCTCGGCATTGAGTACGGTCTCCTTTATTTTGCAGACATTTCCGGGGAGATTATCAAGGCTTATGGCCACCTCAAGGCTTTCCTGCCTTGTAAAAACTCCATCCCTGCTGGTTACGCCAAGTCCAAGTCCCTCATCCACCAAAAGAGGATTGCAGTGCTCGTAATTATAGAGCAGCAGCACAAGCTCCCCCTTTTCCCTGCGGCTGAGGAACCAGCCCTCGCCCGAGCTTAAAAGCTCATCGCCAAGCTTCGCCAGCATGTTCATGGCGTGGTAAGGCGGTTTTTTTATGCCCGTAGCGGTGAAAAGACCCATGCCGCCGTGGAAAAGCCCCTCCGCAGGGAAAAGCTCATCCATAAAGTCCGTAAGAGCCCAGTAGCCTATGGCATCCGTGCGGTCATAGTTTTCAAGAAAGTTCTTGGCCAGATGGGCGGCCTTGAACACTGTGTCGTTAATGAGGTTGCGGTGGCTCACCGTCAGGTTCCACTCGGTGATATACAGAGGCATATCCCCTATCTTTTCCTGCTTCACAAAGGTTTTCAGGCGGTCGAGGAATTTCCTGAAATGGTCGGGGTCGGCATTGAAGCGTGCAGGCGTGGAAAATGTGGCATTGTGGTGGGGAATATTCTGAAAATCGTCGGAATAGTAGTGCACATCCATAAACTCCGGAGGGCAGCCCTTGTCGCGGGTGAAGGCCAGATAATCCCTTATCCAGTCATAGCCGTCCTCAGTGGCGGGGAAGAGAGAGGGAGAGCCGAAGCGAAGCTTTCCGTCAAAGCCCTTCACAGTATCCCGTGTGGCGCGGTACAGGCTGAAATAGTCCTCCCGTCTGGCAAAACCGAACATCTCTCCGGAGGTGTCCGGTTCGTTCCAAACGCTGTAGAGCCAGCTTCTTATCTCCGCAGCTCCGTAGCGCGAGCGGACATGGCTGAGAAAGCTCCCCACAAGGCTCTGCCACTCCTCCATCTGCTTAGGCATGCTGATGATGGCAGGATTCATAAAAATGCTGCGCCGGGGATCTCTCGCCAGCGCCTCAGGCATGAAGGAAAACTGCACAAGGGGCTTAAGTCCCACGGAGAGCAGAAAGTCCAAAGCCTTGTCCACCATGCCGAAGGAAAAGTGCAGCCTGCCCTCTTTGTCCCTGTGGCAGACCAGCATATCATCGGAAAAAATGCCGTGGAAACGGATGAACTTAAAGCCCAGCTCCCTCTGAGCCTCCCTGAGCATATCCTGAACCGGGGCATAAAGGAGATCCTTGGCCCTGCCCACGCCTATGAAGTTCTTCCAGTGATGGGCCAGCTCCCGTCCCTTTGCGTCCGCGTCCACGCTTATGAGGGGCAGGGCGCGGCTCTGGCGTCTGCTGTCCGCAGGGGAGGCAGCAGGGCTCTCTTTCTCCGGCAGATACTGGGACAGAATGTGGAAATAGTTTTCGGGCTTGAAATCCAGATAGTTTATGGCCAGCAGGGGGTCTCTCTCCTCTGCCGCGGCCGGTGCAGAGGCAGAGCGGCGGTAAACGCTGGGTATTGTGTTATAGCGCTTTTTGAAGGCGCGCACATAGGCTCTGGGATCGGAAAAGCCGTTTCGCAGCGCCACCTGCTCCACAGGGATATCCGTATACAGCAGCTCATGCATAGCCCGCTCAAGACGGAGATTTGTGTAATAGGTGGAGAAGTTTATACCCATATACTTCTCAAAGAAGCTGGAAAGATAGGGTGCGGAAAGATGCTCCCGCTCCGCCAGCTGTCCAAGACTCAGCTGCTCCCTGTAGTTATCGCTTATATACTGCAGAATATGGTTGAGCCGCTCCAGATGCTTGTGGGTGTTCAGCTCCGTCACGGGCTTATCCACCTTAAAATTTTGCACCAGCTCTGCAAGAAGCTCGAAGGCCAGCGCTCTGCTCCGGAAAATGGCGGTGCCGTCAGCGGGGCCGTCTATGCGCAGCATGGAAGTTATTATCTGCTTTAGCTTTGTAAAGCGTTCCCCTCCTCCGCGCTCGGTGGAATCGCAGCGGAAATAAAGCTTGTCCCCGACATCCTCGGGAAGGTCGAATTTGGACAGCTTTATCTGGACGGCTATGAGCACGCAGCTGTCGGAATGGAGCTCATGCACAGTGTTGCTGTTTATCAGCAGCATATCGTCCATGGAAAGAAGAGTCTGTTTACCTCCCGTGAGCACAGTTACCTCTCCGGCGAGGACAAAAAGCAGCTCCAGACTTTCGTGCCAGTGGCGGGACACATCTCCCAGCTTGTGCATAAAAAGGCGTATGGGGCTTGCACGGTCAAAGGGTATTATCTCGTGGCGCGCTTCCATCTCTGTTCGCTCCCTTCGGTGGTTTTGAGAGATTATATCATTAAAAAGAGCCTCCTGTAAACAGGAGGCTCAAAAATTTAATATTCTCTTTCCAGCCGCTCAGCCTGCGCTTCCTTCATAGCCGCAGCGTATAACAAATCTGTTTTGTCCGCTGGCGGTGCAGGTGAAGGGGGTTCCTCAAAGCAAATATTCACTGTAAAGATATGATACATCCTCATCAAAAAGTATGAAACCGGACACCGCGCATTGTGGTTCTGGAACCCGGTCTTGATTTTCTTCATTTGTTTTCATTTTGCCATGGACCATAGTCCACGGCAATCGCGTGCATCACAAAGCGGGCATTATAAAATTCATAGCTGCAGGTGGAGAGGGTGACCACTCTATCCCCCGCGGCGGGCGCGACGGGGGCGGCAAAAGCGGACTTGGCGGCGATCTCCTCAAGCCAGAGCCCGTAGTCCGCGGCATCAAAATCCGTCTCCCAGGCGCTCTCCGTGACCTCCGCCACATAGCCGGAGAAAAAGCGCAGCTTATACCTGCTGTCGGGCGTGATAAAAAGCCCCTCCGGGTGAGCGTCGAAAAATTCCTGCTCCTTGTATTTATGCAGGTCATAGAACATGGAGCCGTCCCGCCGCCAGTGGCCGTAGATCACTGTGTTGAGCCCGGACATATCGGGCGCGCACCGAGCGTCCACGAAAATCGCACCGGCGTCGTTATAACTGCCGTCCGCCAACCGGTGGAGGTAGAAATCATTGTCCGCGCCCTGCACCACGGGATAGTTTATCTTCGTGCCCTCGATGTAGAGCCAGCCCACGATGTCCGGGCAGCTGAGGCGCAGGGCCTCGAAATCAACCTCCGGCCACACCGTGTCGTCCACCGGGTACACAGGCGCCGACTCCTCGGGGGGCTGAGGCACATCGGGCAGGCTTTCCCGCTCCGGGCTGGGGCTGGGCTCCGGGATGCTCACATGCTGCTCCATGCTGCCGTAGCTGTCCTGACCCGAGCGATACTCCCCGATGTAGTCCAGCGCCTTCCACCCGGCAAGGAGGAAGACGCAGGCAAAAAACACTATCAGAATTATTCTTACGGGGCCTCTCATGCTCAGCCTCCGATACTGACGCCCCAGGCGTCCTGCACGGCAGTTTCGCTGCCATCATCGGTGCTGCCAAGGGCCTGAACAGTCTGGGTGATTATCTCCACATTGAGACCGTAGCCCACGGGGGCTTTCCCCTCCGCAGGAGTGCAGGAGGCAATAAGCGCGGTAGTATCCGCTTTGTTTTCTACAGCGGAGTCATAGTACCAGAAGCCGTCTGCGGTGTTGTAGGTCCAGCCATCGCCGTAGCTGATGCTGTAGTCCGTACCGGCCACCGGCATTTGCCCGCAGACATTGCCGTTTGCATCCTTCCATGTAACCACAACGGCAGCACGGACATATACGGCATAGCCAAGCTCACCGGTGTCCACCTTAACATCGGTTTTGGTATCGCTTGCAAAACTCTCATTGATGACCGGGTCAGATGCCCCGGCCTCTGAGAAGCTGTTGCTGACCGCACCGGTGGTGGAGGACAAATATGCCACAACGGCGCCGGTGAGGGCCGCAAACAGGGCAGCCATGATGACAAGGGCCAGACCCATTCGTCCGAAGCGGGGCGACGCGCCCCTTGCGGGAGCATGCTTGCCGGTGTATCTCATTTGTCCTCCTCCTTTCCGGTTTTGTTATGAAGCGGAGTTGATAGTAAATTGATTTTCCTTGCTGCTCTCCCCGTGGAGCCAGTCCACGGTTTCGGGAGCGTTTTGGAAGGTGACGCTGTAGCTGTCCACAGTATCCTTGGTGGTGAGGACGGCAGTCTGAGGCTCGGTCTTGCCCTCGTAGGTCCAGCTCCAGCCTGTCAGCTCCGTTACGGTGTAGTCTCCGCAATAGAGGTCCCTGACGGTGACGGAGCCCGCGCCCTGAATGGCAACCGTGAGCTCCACGGTCTCGTCCAGCACATTTTTGCCGCTTATTTTGAAGAGGAAGCTGTCGCTGCTGTCAATCGCTGTGCCATCCGCAGCCGCCTTTGTGATGGTAAGGCTCTCCCTCACAGGCTCAAAGAGGGCGTAGTAATAATCCTTATCATCGGAATCGGGACTGAGCTTTTGGGGAACAAGTGTGACCGTTCCGTTGCTGTTTTTCGTTTGCCACGACTTATCTGCGGCCTGGGTACAATCCTCATCCGTGTACCAGCCAACGAAGCTGAAGCCGTCTGCCGCTTCCGCGTAGGAGCCGGTTGCGTTTGCGGATACCCATTCCACACTGGGCATAGTATAGCCGAAAACCTTCGCCGAGTCTGCGGTGCATTTCGCTATATACTGCACTTCGATCAGCTTGGGGCTGTAGTAGAATGTCAATACGTTTGCAGTCAAAGCGGTGTAGTCCGTTTCGGTTTCTTCCCTGATGGTGAGTGTTTTCTCCTGTTCCGAGGAAATGTTGTAGGTAACGCCCTCCGACTCGATGGAGGCCGGCGCCGTGTATTCAACACTATCACCGTAGTGAAGCTCGGCATCATCCACATCACCAAGGGTAAACACCTGGGGATTTCCGTCAGCATCCACTATCGGTGCCCCGTTCTCATCCGCGAGGCCGTAGCCCAGCACGGTGTCGGTGCCGTAAACCATGAACCTTATTATGTATGGATAGGTGTTTCGCTTATAGTAGATCTTAATGGTAAGGCCGGTGTATTCAAGCTTTCCTTCAAGCCCTTCG
>JAZNZM010000077.1:0-4228 GCA_045594965.1 Oscillospiraceae bacterium
GGGTCTTATTATCTGCGTTGTGTGCCCCATAGTTCTGCTGGTGGGCTACGATATGCTCCGCCGCAGGAAGTATGACAAGGCCAAGCAGCAGGATACCGATGCCCTTCTGGCAGAGCTGGAAGCCCTGAGAAAAATGCAGGCCCAGCAGGAGGAAGCCAAGGAAAAATGAGCGGAAAAGAGCAGACCGCTTCAATAGCCAATGCCAGATACCTTCGCAGGAACATGACAAAAGAGGAACGGCATTTATGGTATGATTTTCTCAAAAGCCTTCCCCTTATGGTCCACAGGCAAAAGGTGATCGGACCGTACATAGCGGATTTCTATATGGCAAAGGCCAGACTTGTTATTGAACTGGACGGCTCTCAGCACTATGAGGATGAAGGTAAGGCTGCAGACCGCCAGAGGGATGCATATATGCAGAGCCTCGGCCTGCGGGTGCTCAGGTATTCCAATCTCGATGTCAATCGCAATTTTGAAGCCGTTTGCACGGATATCTTGAACCACCTTTAAGTCTTCTCGCTTAGGAAAAATACGCACCTTTAAAGCCTCCTCCCCTTGGGAGAAGGTGGCCGAGCGAAGCGAGGACGGATGTGGGGCAAAAAGAGGAGTCGCGTTGCGACGGATATCCCCTCCACATCAGTCGCCAGACGGCGACAGCTTCTGCCCCCCGGAGGGGGGGAGAAGCCTTTAAAAGGATGATATTTGTAAAAGCATAAAATCTTACTTCCCAAAATGGGAAATCCGCAAAGGACTCACAAAAGGAGGAGCGCTGTGAACAGCTATTCCAGCCTGAGAAAACAGAATAAAAGCTTTGTCACCGCGCTCATCGCGCTGATCCTCTGCATACTCATAACAAGCTCCCTGCTTTTTTCCCGGCTTTTGGGCTATGCTGAGCGGGAGAGCTGCCATTATATTCCTCTTGCCGCCTCCCTTGGCACCACGAGGGTGACCGAGGGCTATCTGGACAGCAGAGGCGGCTTCACCCCCATCTCTGCTTACCGCGAGAATGGCCCTGCCCCCGCGGCATTGGCGGCGAACCCCGGCTTCAAGGTGTATGACGACCGCAGCGTCTGGCAGGGTGAGACGGACATAGAGCTTTTCTGCCTCAGCTACGAAAACGGCGAGGGTGTGGTCACCGTGCACAGCTCCAACTCTGACAAGCTCCTTGCCCCCGGCACGGAAAACAGCTATAATTTCAGCCTTGAAAATAACGGCAATGTGGACCTTGCCTACAAAATGGATGTGGAGGCATATTTCTCCGGCGGCGACTATGTGATCCCCGTTGTGGTGAGCCTTTCCGACCACCAGGGCAGGTATCTCTGCGGCACGGCGGAGGAAAAGGCGCCGGTGCTGGCCCTTGACGGCGTAAGCTGCGAGGGCACCGTGAGAGCGGGCTATGTGATGCCCTATACTCTCAGCTGGGAGTGGCCCTTTGAGGGGGACGACAGCTACGACACCATGCTTGGCAACTTAGCGGCGGAGGAGGACATAAGCCTCACCGTCGTCATAAACACCATGGCCACCTATACCCCCGATCCCGGCGGCGACGATGTGCCCAAGACCGGCGACGACGGCGGCATTGTGCTGATGCTGGCCATCATGGCAGTATCTCTGATGGCTCTGCTGCTGCTCATATTCCTGCCCGGACGCAGGCGGAGGGAAGGCAATGAGTAAGAAAATCAAAAATGCCCTGCGGACCGCGCTGCTCATTCTGGTGAGCCTTGTGCTGGGCGTGAACCTCTATCTGTGGAACGCCCAGAGCCTCAGCGGCAACGCCCTGCCCATGCCCTTCGGCTACGGAGCGGCGGTGGTGCTCTCCGGCAGCATGGAGCCTACCATAATGACCAACGACCTTATCCTCGTTAAGGCTCAGGAGAGCTACGGGGTGGATGATATAGTGGTGTACCAGAGCGGCTCCGTGCTGGTGGTCCACCGCATTGTGGAGACCGACGGGGAGACCGTGGTCACCAGGGGCGACGCCAACAACGCCGCCGACGAGCCCATCCGCGCCGAGACCATAAAAGGCAGGGTGCTGGGCCATGTGTCCGGCGTAGGCGCTGCCGTGCGGCTCATCAAGACCCCGGCGGTAAGCGTGGCGCTTTTGGTCTGCGCCGTGCTGCTGGTGGAGCTGCCCTATTTGAACAGGAAGAAAAAGGACAGCGAGGAGCTTGAAAAAATCAAGGCCGAGATAAGAAAGCTCCGGGAGGAACAGAGCTCCCGGGAGGAAGAAAAATAAGCGGCGAAAGGGGGCGTCCTCCGTGAAAGTGAATAGCTATAGACGCGGCGGAAGGACCCCTGTCAGCTCCGGCAGCCTTATGCTGAAAGCCGCCGCGGTGCTTCTGTGCCTCGTGATGTTTTCCACCCACCTCATGGGCGGACTCTACGCCCGTTATACCGCCACCGGCACCGGCAAGGACAGCGCCAGAGTGGCGGCCTTCGATGTGGATGTGACCGGTTCCTCTGAGCTTGTGACGGTGACCACTGCCGACAATAACGGCGTATACACCCTTACCATTAAAAATGACTCCGAGGTGGCGGTGGCATACAGCATGAAGGTGACCGCGCCCGAGGAGCTGGGCTTCGCCGTGGATGTAAAGCTGGGCGATGAAACAAAGCGGCTTTCCGCCGATGCGCTCTCCGCCGATTTCGGTCAGGTGGGCCAGCTTGCGGTGGGACCGGACAAAACCGCCTCCCATTCGCTGAGCTTTTCCGTGGCGGATTGGGACGCCATAACCGAGGCTGCCCCCGGCGGGCTGAGCTATACTACAAGCGCACAGCAGTTCACCGTCACCGTGGACATAGTCCAGATAGACTGAGGAGGGGAGACTATGCACGCGAAGAAAAGAAAATTCCCCTTTGGCATTCTGCTGTCGGTGCTTGTTCTTGCTGTTGTTGCTCTCGTGGGCACAGCCGTTGCCAAGTATGTCTACTCCGAGCCCCTGACTGTGAGGGTGCAGTTCGAGGCAAAGCTTGCCGACACCGTGGCACTGCTTGAGAGCAAGGCCGAGAGGCAGCCTGACGGAAGCTATAAGCTGGGTACGGGCACGGCTTACGAAAACAGCTATATTCTTATGCCCGGTGTGGATATCAGTAAGGACCCTTATGTTCTTATCACCGGCAAGACCTCCATTCCCGCCTACCTTTTCGTCGAGGTGGTGGATAAAATCGGGGATGATGCCATAAGCTGGGAGATCGGGCCCGCATGGCTCAAGCTCGAAGGGGGCAGCGGACATAATGGCGGCAATGTGTATGTTTATAAAGGCAACGAAAGCGAGGCCTTGAAGCTTACGGATGAAAATTGCCCCGAAGATAAAATATATGTGCTGAATAATAATACAGTGTATGTCGGCCAGAAGCTGGTCAGCAACGGTGAAGATATCAATGGCGGTCTTAAGTTCTACGCATCCCTCGTGCAGGTGGGCAAGACCGGCGACGCCGACCGCAGCCCCCAGGATGCATATAATAGCCTGAATCCGTAAGGGCGACCATTGGTCGTCCGCGCGGTACGCACCCGCGACCCCGGAAAAACGGATACCTGTAGGGGAGGCTATCAGCCTCCCGCGGGCGGATAATATCCGCCCCTACGGCGAAAATCCAAACGCGACACAAAAATCACACACCCTGTATGCAACTATTATTGAAAGGAGGAACGGCAATGTCCCTCAAAGCAAAAACCAACCGAATATTGTCGCTCGTCCTTGCAATAATAATGCTCCTGAGCGCCTTCCCACTTCTGGGCGCGGCGGAAAATCAGGAAATGTACATAAGCATGAACGGCGAGGCAGTGGACTATGTCAGCTTCGCCATCAACGAAAAGCCCATTGTCACGGCTCAGGGCCTATCCGACGCGGAAAGCTTCCAGTGGCAGATAAAGCTGCCGGGCAAGGATGTCTGGGTGGACATCATGGGCCAGACCCAGCAGGAGCTGACCCTCTCCCGCGCGCTGGTGAAAAATCTGCTTGACGCCAATAACGAGGTCAGCCTCCGCTGCTCCGCTATCGCGGGCGGCGTCGAGGTCTATAGCGGCGTCCTCACCGCCAATTCTCTGGATACCTACGCCGAGATCCCCGACCTTATCAGTCCCGAAGCCGTTGTCACCGCCGAGGAGCTTGAAGAAAACAGTGCGGCGGACGGCGCGGAGGAAGAAGAGACCGTCACGGTCATAATAGATAACTCCACCGAGGAGCCCGAGCCCACCGAGGAGCCCGAGACCACCGAGGAGCCCGAG
>JAZNZM010000078.1:0-2237 GCA_045594965.1 Oscillospiraceae bacterium
ACCATGACAATCATGGGTATTCCGGCCTTCTTCGCCTCACGAACAAGACCGATGCTGGGTGTAAGTCCGCCAAGAAACAGCGCTGAATTAAGTTCAACCCTGCAGGCTCCTGCCTCAGCAGCGGCAAAAACATCGTCTGCACTTCCGCAGCATATTTCAAGCTTAAACCCCATAGCCTGCACCTCAATCATAAATCTCGGTTTCTATTACGCACTCATTCTTTATGCGTCCGACCATATACTGCAGCGCATCGACCACATGTGGGCGAATATCTCCGCCGATGAGCACATACATAATGTCTTCACCAATCTCAAGACGACCGGAATTGAGCCATGCGCGAACATAGTAGATGCCGTCGAGCTTTTTGGTAGTCTCTATTATCTGGTTAAGCAGAGATTCATCATAAGAAAAGAGCATAGCGTTGACCTTGCGCTCGGTTTCCTCGTTGTCTCTGACTTTGGCTTTGGGAGTAACTCTCACAGTACCGTTGTGTGTCAAATACATACCGCAGTTTGCAGAGCTTATATCGTCCTTAGCCTCTTTTAGCCACCGGTCAATAGAAGGCTTTATGTTCATTTCCTTTCCTCCCCACAATTTGCGCTGCCTGCGCTGAGGAGCATTTCAATTCCGTGGCGGACACTGCCCAGCACGGCTTCAATATTCTCCACAGCTGCCTTTTTGCTGCCGGGCAGATTGATGATGAGAGTGCGTCCTCTAATGCCAGCCTCGCTTCTGCTGAGGCAACCATGGGGCGTTATTTTCATACTCTCGGCCCTCATTGCCTCAGGTATGCCGGGGGTGCGGCGTTCAATAACTGCAAGAGTGGCCTCGGGCGTTATATCCCGGGGAGAAAATCCGGTGCCGCCTGTGCTGAGAAGAAGATTAACACCCATATTGTCGGCGCAGTCGATAAAGCAATCCTTTATCATTTCAAAGTCATCAGGGATAATACGGGTGTGAATAACTTCCCACCCCTTATCACTCAGAATTTCGCATATTGCAGGGCCGCTGGTGTCAACTCGCTCCCCTGCGGCACCCTTGTCGCTGATGGTAATAACCGCTGCTGTATAGGTCATTCTTAATCTTCCTTTCTGATGAAATCACCGTGAACGCCGCCAGTCTTGCTTATAAGACGGATATCACCGATAACAATATCTTTCTGAACAGCCTTGCACATATCGTATACGGTGAGTGCGGCAGCAGAAACAGCGGTGAGGGCTTCCATTTCAACACCGGTGCGTCCATCGCAGCTGACAGCAGCTTCGATTTCCACGGAATAAAGCTCTTCATTAAGGCTCAGCTTCATATCAATTCCGTCTATGATTACGGGATGACACATGGGAATAAGCTCCGGAGTTTTCTTGGCTCCCATTATTCCGGCTATCTGGGCAACAGTGAGAACATCACCCTTTTTCATTCCGCCGCTTTTTATAAGAGCAAAAGTATCGGGATTTACAAAAACACGGGCAGCAGCAACAGCAGTGCGGCGGTTTTCAGGCTTACTGCCTACATCCACCATCTTAGCCCGGCCTTCCTCATTGAAATGGGTAAAATCATTCATATTATTCATAATAAAACCTTTAAGTCCTTCTATATCATCAAGTCCAAAACGAGGCAAAGTGCACTCGATATCATCTATGTCAGTCATAAGGGCAGCAAAGCTCTCAATAGGTGCTGTAAATCCCTTTCCTGTGGCCTTTCTTGCAATTCCAATTTGGGGAAGCTTTTCGTTTTTGTATCCTTCCACCAGAATAATGTCTACATCATGTATTAGTTCAATAAGTCCCGGCAGGTCGGAAGGCCGTTTTTCAATAAATGCCGTCTTGTTTTTTGAGGAAATAAGACTGATATCAGCCCCGGCCTTGGTGAATCGCCAGGAGTCCTTCCCTTCTTTGTCTATATCAAAGTCATGTCCATCATGCTTTATAACTGCAACCCGAAGCCCTTCGGCTTTAAGAGCAAGCACAAGTTTTTCAATAATGGTGGTCTTTCCGGTGCCGGAATAGGCAGCGAAGGCAAAGATTGGAATGTTATTCACAGACTCAGCCTCCTATCTGATTCATGTTTCGTCCGGCGCTGCTGCGCTCGGTAACAGACAGCGGCGCGTGACAGGCAGGCTTAGTAAAAATTGCCTCCCGAAGAGTTGCCATCATGGCCTCCTTACTAAGACCCTTTATTGAGAATTCATCCGCACTATGAAGACAGGGCTTCACCTTGCCGTCTGCCGTGATACGTAT
>JAZNZM010000079.1:0-2507 GCA_045594965.1 Oscillospiraceae bacterium
GGAGGTGTAGGTGTGGGTATGCTCCTTTTTTATTAACTGCACACAGGCAGGAAACAAATCATCCCCCGCAGCATTGTTTTCAAGTATATAAAGATACGCTGCATCTTCGGGGATCTCGAAGATACGGCTTTCTCCCGGTTCCATTATCGTTTGCTGTTCCCATCCCTGAGCATAATTCACCGGACCGGCTTGGTTCATGGACGAGGAAAAAAAGGCAACATAGCACTTTGCGTTATCGTTGGCTGTAATCATTATCCTCTCGGCTCCGTTCATCGAACTCACCGGCACCTGATAATGGTAATTTGCAACCCCTTCCCCCTGCTGCCACATATTTGCAGCGGTAGTCACGCAGCCTTTTGCCCTCATTCCGCTGATTTGCTCACGAAGCAGGCAGCCGTCTTCATTCCATAGAGAAGCAGTCTCGGCCAGTTCGGGCATCTTTATAAACGCCAGATTTGAACGTCCCTGGGTATATGGGTTGATGCGTCTTGCGTCTGTATGGAAGCACCAGTAATTTGTACCCGCATATTCTTCTACGCAGTGGTAAGAGATGCCGTCAACACATAATAGCTGCTTAACCAAAGTCAGCCCGCAGCTTTCTGCATCCACCTCATAGATTTGGGCGGTATTCCTCCGACCTACGGTATTGTCATCCCCGGTAGCTTTGTTTACGATCACATACATCCGTCCATTCTGCTCAAAGACAGCAGGCTTGGAAGTCGTCAGTCCGGGAATCTTTTCAGTTTTCACAAGTTGTCTGCCACTTGGATATTCATATGAGCATTGGTATATTCCTGAGGATATATCTCTCATGCAGAAGTAGACTATGTTTTCCTCAAAGCCAAAGCCACACTCAATAACTCCGGCCATATCTTCAGCCGCATCAGGTGCAAGCACACTTGTCCAGTTCAGTCCGTCCGTACTGCGCACAAGCATTCCGGCAAAGCCGCTGCATATGCCTCCGCAGTAGCCATAGTAATAGCCGTCATGCCGTATAATTTTAGATGTAAACACCATAGAACCGGCAGGACCGGAGCTTGCAACAGGCTTTGACGCAATAGCATTGTAAGATGAGGCAATATTAGTGGGGGTCCATATTTTGCCATCCAAAGTAATAGGAGCATAAGTGAGAACCTCGCCGCTGTCAGGGTCCAGCTCAGCGGAATAGTATATGTATTGTCCAGACGCATCCCGTAAATTAAACAGTACCAGCAGCTTATTGTTTTCCAACAGCAGCATATTGGGCTCATAGGGTGCTTTGCCGCCAATGCTGATATCTCCTATTTTCTGTCCGGCGCAGGCCACATCTGTATATATGGCGCAATCCAAATCATCCGGATCAAAAATACACACACGGCAGCTAATAGTTTCGCTGGCCTCAGTTTCTACTGTTCCAATCTCATCCGCCAAATAGGCTACGGCAAATCTTCCGTCACCAAGAGAAACCAGAGCAGGGCCACATGCCAGTTTCTCAGCACGGCTGTTGGATACTGACACGTAATGCTCCGGAGAAATCGTCACGGCAAGGCCATCTGCAATCGAGCTTGGAGGCACAGGATTCTCTGCTCCGCAAACAGTGCAGAAGCTATTCTGGTAAGTATGTCCTGTGCCATTCTCGCACCCACCAGCCGCGAAAGCACCAAAGGGTACGCAGGACATAGCTATAACTATGACCAGAGTAAGGCTCAGAGTTCTTTTTAAGATTACAGTTTTAGTTGGCATGATAAAGCCTCCCGATATATGTAATGATAATGCTTCTACAAATTGTTTTTTATTATATTCCAAAAAGTGTATTGTGTCCATCAGACATTTGCCGGAGTTCAGCAAATATGAGTATGATTGTCCTATCATCTTTAAGCGAAAGTTCACCAAGCAATGACTCGGTTTACACAAAAAACACCGTTCCCTTTTCAAAAAGGAAACGGTGTTTTTCATTTAATTGATAATGCTTTCCTCAGAGGCTTGGGTCGGTTGCACGCCAGAGGAAGGTTACGATCTGAGAGCGGGTGCAGGGAGCATTGGGAGCGAATACGCTCTCGCTCATGCCGGTGGTAACTCCGCTCTCCACCGCCCACACGACGGCCTCTGCATACCATGCATTCTCGACTGTGTCCTCAAAGGGCAGCTTGCCCTCCCCGGCGGGCTTGCCCATCCAGCGCCAGATGAAACCGGCTATCTGGGCACGGGTGCAGCCCATGTTGGGTGAGAACCCGGTCTCGCTTGTACCGAGAGTTATGCCCTCTTCTGCCGCCCAGAGAACGGCATCGTAGTAATAGGCTCCCTCTTGCACATCCACGAAGGGGCACTTGCTGCACTTTGGTTGGGGGGAACCGGCAGCTCTCCACAGGAAAGTGACCGCATGGGCGCGGGTGCAGCCGCCGTTGGGATTGAAGAGGCTTTCGCTCACACCGGTGGTGATTTCCTCATAGGCTGCCCATGCCACAGGCTCGTAATACCATGTTCCCTTGGGAACATCCTCAAATCCGGGAGCGGGTATCGCAGCCACG
>JAZNZM010000080.1:0-2680 GCA_045594965.1 Oscillospiraceae bacterium
CCTCGGTGGAGCCTTCCTTCAGACAGGCGGCTGCCACGGCGGGAATGGCAACGGGGGTGTGGATGTGCCCGTCGGGGCCGGGTTCAGGTTCGGGTTCAGGTTCAGGTTCAGGCTCGGGTTCAGGTTCAGGCTCGGGTTCAGGTTCAGGCTCAGGTTCGGGTTCAGGTTCAGGCTCAGGTTCAGGCTCGGGCAGCTGGGAAGGATCAAAGTTGGAGACGGAGATGGGGTGGGCATCCTTGAAGGGACTCTGGAAGTATTTCCCGTCAAAGTCATGGTTTTCAAAGTCGTCTGTGCCCTTCAGGAAGTAGCCGTAATCGTCGGGAGTCATGCCGGCATCCCATGTGGAGTCCAGAAGATACCACGCACCGTCAAGCTCAACAATATTCCATGCGTGATTGCCGCCGTAGGAGGTGCCGGTGACCACACGGGCGGAAAGGCCGGTCTCCAGAGCAAGACGGTAGAAAAGTGTGGCATAGCCCTGACAGACGGCTGTGCGGTTTTTGAGAGCGGCATAGGCTGTGAACTTCAGAAGATAGTTCCGGTCATTGAGGTTTTCGTCATCGTAAACGACATTTTCGCAGAGCCAGTCGTAGATGGCGGAGATTTTCTCATAGTCGCCTGTGGAGTCGGTAAAAGCGAAGGAGGCCACAAGCTCGTCCACCAGCGCGTCGGTCTCAGCCTCCTGGGCCGCATTGGTATAGTAGGTGATATCCACATCCATGTCTATGTAGAAGAAGCCGTTTCTGCTGCTGATCGTGCTGTTTCCGCCGTACTCGTCCCAGACATAGCGGAGGTAGTCGCCCTCGCTTGGCTCGCCGGTCTCCTCAAGAGCGGCGTAGAAAAGTGTGTCAAGGAAGTCTTCCTGTATAACTGAGGGACTGCGGTAAAGGAGCTTTAAATTTGATTCGCGTCTTTCAAGTCCCTCACGCAGAACGGTCACAAGCCGGGCATAGTCGGTGGTATACTGATTCTCGGGATAGCCTGTGGGACTTGTGGACACAGGCGCGTCATATCGCTGGGCTGAGCTGACGCTGCGTTGGGGGTAAAGGGGATTGCTTCTCCGCTCAAAGCTTATGCTGTAGGTATAAGCCTCGTCTTCTGCGGCGAAGGATATGGGCGCAAGCTGCACAAGAAGCAGCAGGGCCAGAATAATGGCGAAAAGGCGTCTTTTCATGGGTCTTTCCTCCTTGTTTTTTGCTGTTGCCAAGGGGCTTCGGAGCTGCCGTTCGGGCTTATAAATACATTATACATGCCCCGGCCTTATTTGCAAGTTTCAAATGGCGTCAAGGGTCTTGAAATATGCATTGAAATCTGCTTTAATATAAGTGAAAATTCACCGAACGCGTTCGGTGAAAAAGCATACAACAAAGAAAATGTAATAGATGGAGGCAGATTTATGGCAAAGTTTATCACAGCAAAAGAGGCTGCCGCCCTTATAAAGGACGGAGCATCCATTGGTGTTGCGGGCATGGGTCTTTCCGGCTTCCCCGAGGAAGTGGCCTGCGCCATCAGAGACCGCTATAAGGAATGCGGTCACCCCAAGGCTCTGGAGCTGCATCAGGGCAGCGCAATGGGCGACTGGGGCGTTGGCAACAGCTTTGACGGCTGGGACAAGAATCCCCGTGAAACTCCCCTTGGCCCCGAAGCCGGTGTGCGCGGTCTTTCCCGTCTGGGCGAAGCAGGCCCCGGACTTGTGGCAAAATGGAGCGGCGCCCACGTGGGCAGCGCCTATGCCCTCCGGGATCTGGCTGTAAACAACAAGCTGGAAAGCTGGTGCCTGCCACAGGGTGTGGCTGTATGTCTCTGGCGCGAAATAGCCGCGGGCCGTCCCGGCCTTCTCACCAAGGTGGGTCTCGGAACCTTCGTTGATCCCCGTCTTGAGGGCGGCAGAATGAATGAGTGCACCAAGAGCGACATTGCGGAGCTTGTTACTTTCGGCGGCGAGGAATATCTCTACTATAAGTCCTTCCCCCTTGATGTGGCTCTCCTCCGCGGTACTGTGGCAGACGAGAACGGCAATATCTCCTTCATGAACGAGGGCATTCTCAACGAGGGTCTGGCCGTTGCCAGCGCTGCCCACAACAGCGGCGGTATTGTAATCGTTCAGGTTGAATATATCACCAAGAACGATACCATTCCTCCCAAGGATGTCAAAATTCCCGGCATACTGGTGGACTATGTTGTTGAGGCCACCGACCCCATGGCCTGCTGGCAGACCGAGGGCCGCTACTTTGAGCCTGCCTTCTCCGGCCAGATCCGCAGACCTCTCAAAGCCATCCACTCTCTGCCCCTCAGCGAACGCAAGGTAATTGCCCGTCGCTGTGCAGCAGAGGTGAAAGAGGGCTATGTGCTGAACCTTGGCGTTGGCATGAGCGCCGATGTGGGCAGCATCCTTGCCGAGGAAGGCTATATCGACCGCATTACCATGTGCTGCGAGTCCGGCATGATAGGCGGTGTACCCTGTGCATTGCCTAACTTCGGCAGCAGCTATAACCCCGAGGCCGTTGTGGAAAGTCGGAGGCCAGCGGTCTTAGGAAGACAAATGTATGATACCCCTCCTTGGCTCACAGAACGACATGGCTACGATCCGACTTATGTGCTGCGAGTCCGGAATGATAGGCGGCGTGCCCTGCGCCCTGCCCAACTTCGGCAGCAGCTATAACCCCGAGGCCGTTGTGGA
>JAZNZM010000081.1:0-2339 GCA_045594965.1 Oscillospiraceae bacterium
CTGGAAACGCTGTTCCAGCTAGGTCTGGAGAACCATGTTCTGCTCCAGAGTGAAGTCCAGAACAAGGCCATGCTTGTGTCTGTCCTCGGGAATGTGGCTCATGTTTTCTCCGCGGCGGCGGATGCTGGCCTTGCAGATGTCAACACCGCAAAGCTCCACCTTGCCGTCGGAGCACTTGTCAAGACCGGTGAGGCCGTGGACAAGCTCAGTCTGACCGTTGCCGTCGATACCGGCAATGCAGACTATCTCACCTGCGCGGACATTGAAGGAGACCTTGTTTACAGCATTGCGTTTATGCAGAGGAGATGGAACGCAGAGTCCCTCAACGCTGAGAACGGTGTCACCGGGCTTTGCAGGAGTCTTGCTGACCTCCAGCTGAACGGGACGACCTACCATCATATTGCTCAGTTCCTGCTTGTTGGTAGTTTTTGTCTCAACAGTGCCTATGTACTTGCCCTTGCGGAGAACGCTGACACGGTCGGAAACTGCCATTATCTCATTGAGCTTGTGAGTGATGAAGAGTATGCTCTTTCCCTCGGCGGCAAAGCCCTTCATGGTTGCCATGAGCTCGTCTATCTCCTGGGGAGTCAGAACTGCGGTGGGCTCGTCGAAAATAAGGATCTCATTGTCGCGGTAGAGCATCTTCAGTATCTCAACGCGCTGCTGCATTCCAACGGTAATGTCCTCAACCTTGGCATCCAGATCAACGGAGAGACCGTACTTTTTGGAGATCTCCTCAACCTTTCTGCGGGCCTCTTTCTTCTGCAAAAAGCCCATTTTGGTAGTCTCTGCTCCCAGAACTATGTTGTCCAGCACGGTGAAAACATCAACCAGCTTGAAATGCTGGTGAACCATGCCTATGCCAAGAGCAGTGGCATCATTTGGGTTATTGATTCTGACTACCTCGCCATTTTTGCGTATCTCACCCTTCTCAGGCTGATAAAGACCGAACAGCACACTCATAAGCGTGGATTTGCCCGCTCCGTTTTCACCGAGCAGGGCGTGGATCTCACCTTTTTTGAGCTGAAGGGTTATATTATCATTCGCTCTGATTCCGGGGAATTCCTTGGTGATGTTAAGCATCTCAATTACATAAGGAGAGCCTTCCATACAAGCCACCCACTTTCCTCTTTTTCTCATGCCCACACTGGGCTCATAGTACCATTTCATTATAATAGCAGCAGGTGAAAATTGCAAGAAAAGCCTTGTTTTTCAGCACAGAAAAGAAGCTTATATTTCTGTGGCATTTAACGAAAAGGCGGAGACTTTCGCCTCCGCACAAATAATTTATTTCTCAGAAAGAGCATCTTGAATATATCCGTGGACCTCACTGCGGTCTATCTCAAGTGCAGCTGCCAGTTCCCCGAACAGCAGTTCCTCCGCTTCCTTCATAAAGCGCTCGTCCACGGCCCCCAGTTTTCTTCGTGCCGCCTCTGCCTCCTGCTTCTTGCGGTATATGGAGATGCCCAGCATGGCAAGCCGTCGGCACTCGCAGCTTTCTATTATCTCCCGGTAAAACTCTCTCAGTCTGTTCAGATTTTTTTCACGGCAGGGCTCAGCATCCATAGTGGGAAGGGAGATAACCAGTTCACGGGCTTCCTCAGCGCTGATAACCGGTCGAGAGAATACCCTGCTTTCCACAGGTGTGCAAATGCTGCAGCTCTGGTAAAGAGGACGGAGAGTATAAAAAAGTCTCCCTTCCTTTTCTCCGCTGAGCTTCTTCTCGCAAATATCCTCAACAACGCATACGCCCGTGCGTCCGTACACTATTTTCTCGCCAATACCGTACATTTTCCCCTCTCGCTTTCTTCATGTTATCCTATTTTAGCACATTTTGAGAGCTGAATGTAAGCAAAAATTTTGCCCGAAAACAAAAAAGCCAGGAACGATGTGCCCTGCGTGGAGCGCGTTATTCCCTGGAAATTGGCGGCAATGAAGAATCCTGCACCCGTAGGGGAGATTCACGAATCGCCCGTATATGGCGGGAGCAAGCCCCCGCCCTACGGGTGCGGTGCGGTTTGTGGCGCGCCGGGTACGGTGAATATCTTTCGTAGGGGTCGATGCCCACATCGACCCGCGGCTGGAGCCGCAGGGCGGACTGACCTCAGATGCGCCGGTATATCGGTATATAAAAAAGCACCGCGGCGTTGGCCGCGGCGCCTGAGACTGTCAAAAAAGCCTCGCAGAGTTCGCGTCCGCAGACGCGAATGGAATTAAATAAGTTTTTTTCGGCGACATGTGCGTCGAAAAAAACACTTCTCAGCCCACAAACGTGCGAAATGTACGCCGCAGGCGGACATTGAGTGCGCTGCGGTGGGCTCCAGCCTTCTCAAAAAAGT
>JAZNZM010000082.1:0-4095 GCA_045594965.1 Oscillospiraceae bacterium
TAAGCAGCAATCGTTCGTCGGAGTTTCCAAGGTCGCTGTGGATGATGCTTTTTATGTGTCCAAGTCGGTAGAGCAGGGTGTTTTTGTGGAGAAAAAGCTTTTCGGAGCAACGGATAAGATTGCAGTTGCACTCCAGATAGCATTTCAGGGTTTCGGTAAGGGAAAATGAAAAAGCGGAGTTCGCGTCCTCCAGACGGGCTATGTCGGGACTTATGAGAAAGGGGATCTCTTCAGTGGGAATGTGAGAGAGCAGACTCTCCAGCATGATGTCCGAGTAATAGCCGATACCGCTGCCTTCGGCGTTGCGGAGAGCGGACTGAGCCTGACGGAGATAACCCTGTATGCGTGAAATGCGGCGGAAACGGTTACTTACACCGCAGCGGAGATGGTGCACGGTGCAGAAGCGCTCAAGCTTCTCCATAAAAGGCTCAAACCCTGCTTCGTCGGGAGCATGAGCAAGAAGAACAAGCTGCTGCTCGCAGACAATGCTCAAAAAGCGTCCCTCCGGGTAAAGGTGGCGCAGCAGGGCAGCGTAATAGGATGCCACCTGCCCCTCGGCTCTGCCCTCCACATCTACAAAGCAAAGCTGCAGAAGCTCCCTTCCAAGCTCCGGAGCGGAGCGGAGGCGGTCAGCGATCAGGTCCTCGGAAAGACGCTGTCCCCGGAGAAGATCTATGAGCATGAGGTGAAGGGCATCATCGTAGATGAGCTTGCCGCTGCCGGTGATGGTGCGGCTGAGATGTAGGGATATAAGCTCAACGCAGCGGAGCATAAGGGGGGTAATGCCGCTTTCAATGCACAGAAAGTTCAGACGGCTCACCGCAACGCCATCTGCCAGAATGTTGCAGACAATGCAGGGGAAGGGGTAAATATCCGTAATATAGGGCACAGGGCCTTTGCTGGCAGCCAGAAGCTCAAGGTCGCCGGCTTCCTTCATGCGCTGGGTGCTCTCGGGGGAGAGATAGCCTTTCTCTGTCATGTGAGTCCACTCAGGGTCACCCCTGAAATCCAGATTTCTTGTAATGGCAAGAATACGGTAGCTCTGGTCAAGGCAGAACATGGGCTTTCCCGTGTGTGCGCTGGCGGCATCCACGGTCTCCTGTTCTCCTGTGCAGAGGGAGAGACGCGCACTGAGAGAATCGAGAAAATGACGGGTTTCGGAGAGTGCATTGAATATCTCGGGGAGACTGCCTTTTTGAAGGGAAATAAGGTTGTCGGCTGCAGGGAACTGCCCGCCGAGGGACACTATAAGAGCCTGACGGTAGCTGTCCCGGGATGCGGTGTCCTCAGCCACATATACTGTGCCGGGGATATCCGGGGCACCGATATAAAACAGAAGCAGGTTTTCGCAGCGCTCGAAACCGATTCTTCTTTGTATTTCCGGGGAAAAGTCCCCCAGCACCTGACAGATAACATCCCATGTCACGGATATCCGACCTCCTTTGTGACTGCATCACAAAAACAAAACAGATTATTCTATATTCCCGCCCGATGACAAAGAACGGAAGGGGTGGTATATAGTATAGTAAAGCAGTCTTTAGAGGATTATATACTCCGATGCCCCATATTTCAAGGGTATTAGGACTGAAATCACAAGAATATAGAAGTTGAACGGAGGAATTCGCTTTGACCGGACGCGAGAATATGGAATTGGTATGGCAGCACAAGCGGCCTGAATGGGTGCCCATGATAAACACCGACGCCCAGATGATCATCACCCCCGAGATAAATGACCGCCCCCTTTTCATGAGCGGCAAGGATGCCTTCGGCCTTGAGTGGGAGCTTGACCCAGCCCATCCAGAGCTTATGACCCATGTAAAACCCGGCAGCGAGATTTTTGATGATATTTCCGAGTGGCGTGAATATATCAAGTTCCCCACCTGTGAGGGCATCAACTGGGAAGCTGCTGCTATGCGCACTAAGGCAATGTGGGCAAAGAAGGACCAGATACAGGGCTATGTTGTCTGCAATATGGGTGCCTTTGAGCGTATCTGCGCCATGATGGGCCATGTTAACGGTCTTATGGCCATGTATGATGACGAGGAGGCCTATGCCGACTACGTAAACGCCTATGCCGATTACCGTATCGAGCAGATGGAGTATTTCAAGAAATATCTTGATGTGGATTTTCTTATGATGCACGATGACTGGGGCAACCAGCAGAATATGTTCTTCTCTCCCGAAATGTGGCGCAAGTATTTCAAGGAGCCTGAGAGACGAATGGTTCAGCGCTGCCATGAGCTGGGTATGCACTATATGCACCACTCCTGCGGCTATATAGAGCCAATCATCGGCGACCTTGTTGAGATAGGTGTGGACAGCTGGCACAGCGTTTCCCCTGTAAACGACCTCAAGAAGATCAAAGCTGAATACGGCGACAAGCTGATTTTCGCAGGCGGTGTTGATCCTCAGGTCACCGACACCGGCGTGGCCACCGAAGAAGAGATCCGCGCAGAGGTACGCAGATGCATAGACACTCTCGGAAAAGACGGCGGATATATGTGCTCCTCCGCAGTTATGTTCTCCACAGTTCCCAAGGTGGACGGCATTATCGATGACGAGTGCGCCAAGTACGGCCGCTACGACACCCTCAAGTTTGACTGAAAAATCCTAATACATAATTAATAACTAAAAGGAGATTAACAAAATGAGCAAGCTTAACGGTTCCTGGAAGATAACCCTTCACACCTACATGGGCGATATGCGTTCCACCCTCTATGCCACTGTTGAGGGCGAGACCCTCACCGGTCACGTTGTCGATGCTGCCAACGGCGCTGACGCTCCCATCGTAAACGGCGTGGTCAATGGCAACAGCTATTCCTATGACCTGACCATCAAGACCGCAGTTGGCGAGATGACCAACCATTTGGAAGGCACCCTGGGCGAGGACGATGTCATCCGTGGCAGCTCCACCAATCCCATGGGCAAGTTCGACTTCGAAGCTGTCCGCGGCGAATTCTGATTATAAGCTTTTCCCCCATATAGACGAGATACGAAAAGGACGTACTTTGCGGTGCGTCCTTTTTGTATGGATAAAAATTAGCGCCTGAGGACGGATTTCTCTTGACATTACACCTTGTGGAAGGTGTAATTATAGATAAGAATCAATATCCATCAGGAGGAACAAAACCATGCTCCGAATAGAAAAACTCACAAAACGCTATGGCGAAAAGGCCGCCGTGGACGCTCTCAGTCTGCAGATCGCTCCGGGAGAGATATGCGCCTTTATAGGCCATAACGGTGCCGGAAAGACAACCACTATCAAGGCCTGCTGCGGCATATTGGACTATGATGAGGGCGAAGTGTATATAAACGGCATATCTGTCAAGGATGAGCCCCTTCGCTGCAAGGCTCTTCTTGCCTATATTCCCGATAATCCCGACCTCTATGAGTTCATGTCCGGCATAAAATATCTTAACTTTGTGGCAGATGTGTTTGGCGTTGGAAAAAAGGAACGGGAAGAGCGGATTGCCCTTTATGCGGATACCTTTGGTCTAACCGAGGATCTGGCTCAGCCAATCTCCGCCTACTCCCACGGCATGAAGCAGAAGCTGGCCATTATCTCCGCATGGCTCCATGAGCCAAGGCTAATTATAATGGATGAGCCCTTTGTGGGTCTTGACCCTGTGGCAGCCCACAGCCTGAAAAAGATGATGCGCGAGCATTGCGACCGGGGCGGTGCCATATTCTTCTCCACCCATGTGCTTGAAGTGGCGGAAAAGCTCTGCGACAGAGTTGCCATTATCAAAAGCGGCAAACTGGTGGTCTCCGGCAGCATGGAGGAAGTGAAGGGCGACACAAGCCTTGAAGAGGTATTCCTGGAACTGGAGGACGGCAATGCTTAAACTTCTGCTGAAAGTGCGGCTGCTGTCATGGCTTGCCTACCTGACAGGCTCGGGACGAAGCGGCGCCTTTAACAAAAAGAAAGTGGGAAAAGGCCGCGTTGTCCTCTTTGCCGCTTTGTATATTTATCTTATAGTCGTATTTGTGGGAATGTTCTTCGCAATGTTCTCCATGCTTGCTCCTGCGTTTTATGAGATGGGCTTTGGTTGGTTTTACTTCTGTATGTTCCTTATGGTGGCCTTTGCCCTTATG
>JAZNZM010000083.1:0-2073 GCA_045594965.1 Oscillospiraceae bacterium
AAGGAGCAGGACGCCAACCGTGACAAGTGGATAGGCATAGGCGGCAAGTTTCTCGACGGTGAAAGCCCCGAAGAGTGTCTTCTCCGGGAAGTCAGGGAGGAAACGGGCCTCAGTCTCACAAGCTGGAGCTACCGCGGCATCGTCACCTTTGTCTCCGATATATGGGAGACCGAGTATATGCACCTGTTCACTGCCGATGAGTGGGAGGGCGCTCTCACCGACTGCGACGAGGGCGAGCTTGCCTGGGTGGACTGCACCGCCGTTGAAAAACTGCCCATCTGGGAGGGAGACAAAATCTTCCTCAGGCTTATGGCCGAAGATGTGCCATTTTTCTCTCTGAAGCTTCAATACAAGGGAGAAAAGCTGGTCTATGCCGCATTGAACGGCAAAGAAATCGCTGTATGAGAACCATCAGCATCGAAATAAGCCCGGAAATGGACGGGCGCAAGGTGAAGAGCATACTCCGCCGTGAGCTTGGCATGGCCGACGGCTTCATCGCCCGGATAAAGCATCGGGAGACAGGCATCTGCCTCAACGGTCAGCGCTGCCGCAGCATTGACACCGTGAAAGAGGGAGACATCCTCAGCGTTGAGGTGGGCGACACTCCGGAGGAGTTTCCCGGGGCAATTGACGCCCCCCTTAATGTCCTGTACGAGGACGCTGACTGCGCCGTAATAGACAAAGCTCCCGGCATGGCCTGCCACGGCAGCAGTGAAAAGGGCGATGCGACACTGGCTGCCGCATTATATCACCGCTGGGGCGGTGAAAGCGCCTTTCATCCGGTAAGCCGCCTTGACAAAGGCACCAGCGGCCTTATCTGCGTGGCACGCAGCGGCTATGCCCACACTCTTTTCCGCAAAATGCTCCACACCGAAGCTTATCACCGGGAGTATCTCCTGATCTGCTCCCCTCCCCCCGCGGAAAAATCAGGCAGGATAGACGCTCCCATAGAGCAGCTCGAGGGCAGCATCAAGCGCCGTGTAAGCCCCGGGGGAGCTTATGCCCTTACAGAATATGAAGTTCTGGCCGTGGAAAAGGGGCGGGCTTTGGTCCGCGCAAGGCTCCACACAGGCCGCACTCACCAGATACGGCTGCACTTTGCCCATATCGGCTGTCCCCTTGTTGGGGATTGGCTTTACGGGGAGGAGAGCAGCGATATTCCCCGACCTGCTCTCCATTCGGCATATCTCAGCTTTCGCCAGCCCGTAAGCGGAGAGCGCGTGGAGCTTATTTGCCCGCTGCCGGAGGATATGGCAGCTTTGGGCAAGAGTTTTCGTCAGGCGGCGGAAGATGTGTTTAGTAAGGAATATTGGGGCGTTTTGTAAAGAAAGGAGTAAGCTATGGCATACGAGGAAATCTGTGTATTCTGCGGAAGCCGACTTGGAGCTCTCCGCGCCACCACTGTCAACTGCGGCGGCATATACGAACCAAGCTGCAGAAGCTGCGCGAAAGAACTGAGCATGCTTGATATGGAGGAGCGCTGCCGCCGTGCCCTGCGTCTGGGCCACGCCCTGCGCCGGGAGGAGCTTGAGGAAAGGATGAAGCTTGCCGCGGAGGCGGAAGCCGCCCGCCCCACCTGCCTGCGCTGCGGCGGAAAGCTCAGATTCGAGCCGCACCAGTGCTTCGACAACAGTCCCCTTACCGACAGCCTCCTTCTCAGCACCGGCTTCGAGGTGCTGCCCGCCTGCTGCGAGGATTGCGGAAAATATGAGTTTTATAAGTATGAGACAGCCTGTAAAAACCCGCACACGGCCTATCTCATAGACTGCGACACCTCGAAAGGATGAAAAACCATGTCCGAGCATACAATGAAGGTTATAGCCCGAATTCGCAGCCCCTTCGGCACCAAGTTCGGCATACCACGCCAGAGCGGCCTTGTGCCGGAGCTTCGCTCCACCATAGTTTTCGAGCCTGAGTACCGGGACAGCGAGGCTCTCAGAGGCATGGAGGGCTTTTCCCATCTCTGGCTTATCTGGCAGTTCTCCGAAGCAGCCAGAGACACATGGTCCCCCACCGTCCGTCCCCCGAGGCTTGGCGGCAATACCCGCATGGGTGTTTTCGCCACCCGTTCCC